>JBIPMI010000001.1:0-36819 GCA_044369215.1 Bacteroidia bacterium
ATGTTTGCCTGTCTTTCGGTAGGTAACCAATAATCTTAACAATGTCTTCATAAAAACCCATATCAAGCATTTTATCGGCTTCATCCAAAACCAAATGTTCCAGATGATTGAACTTAATTTCTCCGGTAACCAATTGTGAAATAAGTCTACCTGGTGTTGATATGATAATGTCTGCTCCTTTTAACAAAGCCTTTCTTTGCTGCTCGTAAATATGTCCATCACCACCACCAAATATAGCTGTTGAGCTAACATCGATGTAGTAACTAAAACCTTGTACCTGTTGGTCTATTTGTTGTGCAAGTTCCCTTGTTGGAACCAATATCAGCGTGTTTAATCCTTTATGGCCTTTTGCTGCAATCTTATTTAAAATAGGCAATACATAAGCAGCTGTTTTACCTGTGCCTGTTTGTGCACAAGCAATTAAATCATAATGGTCTAAAATAATCGGAATTGCTTTTTCCTGAATGGGAGTTGGCGTATAAAATCCCATGGCATCTAATCCATCTAAAAGCGGATATTCAAAATAAAAATCGTCAAATGTCAAAATCTGTATTCAATAAGTTTCTAAAGTACAATAAAATTTCGAAAGAGACTAAATTATCGGGTTAAAACAGTGGTAAAACCCGATAATTATTCAAAATATGACTATTAAACTAAGTTTTTGGAAAGTAAATATTCAGCAATTTGTATAGCGTTTGTAGCAGCTCCTTTTCTTAAATTATCAGCAACAATCCACATGTTTAAGCAATTGGCTTTCGATTCGTCCCTTCTAATTCGTCCAACAAATACTTCATCTTTATCATGCGCAAATAAGGGCATTGGATAGATAAATGCTTCCGGTAAATCCTGAACAATTATTCCTGCTGCTTCACTTAATGTCTTTTTGATTTCATCAATATCGAACTCATTTTCAAACTCAATATTTACACTTTCACTATGACCGCCGGTTGTAGGAATTCTCACACATGTAGCAGTAACAGCAATGTTCTGATCACGCATAATTTTTTTGGTTTCCATCACCATTTTCATCTCTTCTTTGGTATAGTCATTGTCCATAAATACATCAATCTGTGGAATTACATTTTTATCGATTTTGTATTTATAAGCCATTTCACCAGCTACACCTTGTCTTTCATTATCCATTTGTTGAACAGCTTTCACACCGGTTCCGGTAACGCTTTGATAAGTGCTTACAACAACGCGTTTAATTCTGTTTTTAAGATGAAGTGGATTTAAAGCCAATACCATTTGTATGGTTGAACAATTTGGATTAGCAATAATTTTATCGTTTACTCCTATTTCATCAGCATTGATTTCAGGAACAATTAATTTGTTATCAGGATTCATTCTCCATGCAGATGAATTGTCGATAACAAATGTTCCAACTTCAGCAAATTTCGGTGCCCATTCAAGTGATGTACTTCCGCCTGCTGAGAACAAAGCTATAGCAGGTTTTGCATCAATGGCAGCTTGCATGCTGTGTATCTTAAAAGATTTTCCCTTGAATTGAATTTCCTTACCAACCGATTTCTCAGAAGCAACAGGAATTAATTCAGTTACAGGAAAATTTCTTTCCTCTAATACTTTCAGCATTACCGAACCAACTAAGCCGGTAGCTCCAACAACTGCAATTTTCATGAATAGGGATTTTAATTGAGGCCTCTAAAATACATCCATCAACTTGAATGAAAAAATTTTTGCGATTAAAAATCCTGAACTAACTTCTAGTTGTTATGAAAACATTTAGGCTGTATTCTACTCTTTTCTGTCTTTATTTTTTATTGATGATTGGCATTTCCTCATCAATAAAAGCGCAGGTTTCAGACGATTTCTCCGATTTTGATTTGAAGTCAAATCCTACTTGGTTTGGCGATGATTCGCTTTTTCAGGTAAACCTTAATTCGGAACTTCAGTCGAATGCAAGAACCGGAACTTCAGGTGAAATTTCATTAGTAATTCCAATTCTTCCTATAGGTAAATCTTTAGTTTGGAAATCCGGTTTTCGCTATGGATTTAATCCTAGTTCACAGAATGTTTTTCGTTTTTTTCTTTATGCTGATAGTGTTACTCTTCTTAAATCAACCAACTCATTGTTCTTACAATTTGGCGGCTCAACCGGCAGTACCGATTCACTTTTATTGGTTCACACGAATAATGGTCAAAGAAGAACTTTAGCGAGAGGACGTCCTTCCACACTCGGGAAGTCTCTTAATTCAGGCGCATTTAAGGTTTTATTCGATTCTTCAGGCTTTTTAAGTGTTTGGTTAGATACTGCTAGTTCGACTTTTTTTAACAAAGAATTTGAGTTGCCTTTTCAGTTTGATTCTACTTTGTTTTATACAGGTTACTCTTTTAAATATACCAGCACAAATACTAAAAATTTCTTTGCTGATGATTTTTATTTTGGACCAATTTTGTTTGATACAATTCCACCTAAAATTACCAAAGCAAATATGCTGTCGTCTCAGTTATTGGAAATTGAATTTGATGAAAGTATCGACACTTCTTCAGAGAATTTAGAAATCATTTTAAACAATCAATTAATAGGCTTTAAAACGAATTGGGCTCAGTCAAACAAAACGCTTAGAATCATATTGGATAATGCTTTACCAGATTCTCTTCTTGAACTAAAACTTTCAGGAATTCAAGATTTAATAGGCAATTTAATGGGTGATTCAAGTCTCTTTTTGTTTTATCATCAAATACAAAAACAAGAACTATTGTTTTCAGAAATAATGTTTGATCCTGAACCTTCAAAGGGATTGGCAAATGCAGAATATCTTGAAATATATAATGCAGGTCAATTCCCGGTTTCATTAAAGGGAATAAAAATTACTGATGGTTCCGTTACTTCTATTTTGCCTGATTTTACTTTGAAACCAGATGCATTTTTATTGTTATATGCTGCTTCAGATAGCTCCTTGTTTCAAGGTAAATTCTCAGTTCCATTGGCTAATTTTCCAAGCCTAAACAATTCAGGTGATCGTTTACAAATTATAGGTACAGATGGTTTAATAATTGATGATGTTTCTTATGATATGTCGTGGTTTGGGACATCAGCTTTGCCTGATGGTGGTATAAGTTTGTCCTTAATTTATCCAACAAAATTATGTGAAGGAAAAAAAGCCTGGGCTGCTTCCAAAGAATCAATTGGCGGTAGTCCGGGAGAAAGAAATCTTGGATGGAATATTCTTCCTGATACAATAGCTCCTGTTTTAGGTACCTATCAAACGATTAATCAAACAAAAATTCTTTTAGTTTTTGATGATAAAACATCACTTGGAAAACTCAAATACCTTTTTAATTCTGATTCTATTGAGGCTGATTTTGTTTGGAGCTCTTTTTCAAACGACAGTTTTATATTCAATTGGCTTCCACTGGCAGAAAGAGAAACTCGAATGTTTCAATTAAATAATTGGAGTGATTGTTCCGGTAATCAACTTAAACAACAAGCAGGGGTTTTTTATATGACAGCTTCTGAGGCTTATCAGAATGATGTGCTTATTCATGAAGTTTTATTTGATACCAAATTCAATAATGAATTTGTTGAATTGTTTAACAAGTCAGATCGCTTGATTCAATTAAAAAACATGCTTTTAAAAAGAGGAAGTTCATTCATTAAATTACCCGAATATCTTTTGTATCCTGATTCTTGTGTTGTTCTGTGTAAAGAGCCAAACATCAATTTTAAAAATCCGCTTGCTTTCAGTTCCTTTCCATCATTGAGTTTAAGTGATAGTTTGTTTTTATTTAATTCACTTGGATTTCGTGTACATGAGGTTTATTATAGCCAGGATTGGTATCATGATGAATTCAAAAAGCAACAAAAATCCTGGTCAATTGAAATGATAGATTCAGAAAATCCCTGCGCCGGAATGTCTAATTGGACTGCATCAAACAACAATGAATTTAGGCATACTGCAGGGAGATTGAATTCGGTGAAGGAATCTAATTCAGACATGCTTAAGCCCGAGTTTACAAGAATTTATCCTGTTTCAAATTCTGAAATCCTTTTCTATTTTAATGAGCCTATAGATTCAAATTCGTTGTTTGTTTTTAAAAGCGATTTATTTGATGGCTCCAAATTTATTTCGTTTAATAATAATCAAACATTTTTATACAAAAATGAAAGTCCATTTGATACAGTAAATCTAATCAGTATAAAGTTAAATGGAATGAAAGATTGTGCAGGAAACATACTTTTTGATACGCTTATTTCATTTAAATTTCCTGTAGAAGATTCAACTGCAATTGTTCTAAATGAAGTTTTATTTAATCCTAAAAGCGGTGGCTCTGATTTTATTGAATTGTACAATCGCTCTTCGAATTTTATCGATTTAAAAAATTATCATTTCGCTAGTTCAACAGATTTAATTTCAGACTACAAGGAGGTTTTGCCAATTTATGAAAAGGGCTATTTTATGCCTCCAAATTCTTACCTTGTTTTTACTGAAATTAATCAGGTTGATTTTTATCCAAATGTTAATTCCAAGCTACAATTATTTTCTAAAATCCCATCTTTACCTGATGATGGAATTTATCTTCATTTATTAGATAAAAGTGGGTATAAATTGGAAACTATGCTTGCAAGTGATGAACTACATTTTAATACCATTGTAGACAAAGAAGGAGTTAGTTTAGAAAGACTTTCTCTATTTTCTAATTCCCAAAACAATTGGACTTCAAGTTCTGCATTTTGTGCTTATGCTAGTCCAACACAGAAAAACTGTATGCTTTATAAAGAGAATACTTCTAATGAAACATTAGTTATTGAGCCGGAAATTATTTCTCCTGATGGCGATGGTTTTCAGGATTTCTTACAAATTAATTATCGGTTTACATCGAATGATATAACAATGAATTTATTTATTATCAATGAAAGGGGATTAAAAGTAAAAGAGCTTGCATTGGCTGAAAGAGTTGGATATGAAGGCTTTTTTCTCTGGGATGGAACTACAGATAATGGAAGTTTACCAAATGAGGGCGTGTATTTAGTTCGACAAGAATTCTTTAATAGCAATGGTAAATTTGAAGTGAATCAAAAACCAATTTTGTTTACTAGAAGAGCAAGAATCGACTAAGTGTTGAAATCAGGTTGTTTCCTGTAGCGATAAACTTTCATCAGAATATTAAAGAAATAAAAAAAGATGAAATAGTTTATTATTTCGCTGTATTTAACAAATGTGGTTTCAATTGGAAGTAATTTTAATTCCTGTGATAAAGCATCTTCTGTCCACCATTCTGATTTTTGAAGAATATTTCCTTCTGCATCAATAAAGCCGCTGATTCCGGTATTCGCGCTTCTTGCCACTGGTCTTCTTGTTTCAATGGCTCTTAATCTTGCATAACTAAAATGTTGCGCAAAACCTGGTGTATTTCCCCACCAGCCATCATTTGTGATGATACAAATTACATCTGTTCCCTTGTTGATATAACTTGTTAAAAAATCAGGAAAAACAGATTCGTAACAAATAACCGGAGCAAGTCCAATTCTTTGTTTGGTATTAAACACCATACTTTCACCATCAGAACCTAAACTTCCACTAGTACCACCTAAGTCAATTGCCAACGATTCAAGAAATCCAAAAATTTGAGGATAAGGCATTTTTTCTACACCCGGAACCATTTTGTTTTTATGATAAATAGAAACAGAATCATTGCCTGACATGAGTAATGCAGTATTATAAGAATCTATATAAACCTGATATTTTTTCCAGAACCTTGCAGTTATAGGTCGCTTTCCGTTGTCATTCGGAAATGTCTTGTATGAATCGGCACCAACAAGTAAAGTTAATCCCGAATGTCGGCTTAAAAATTCTTTACAAGCTTTTATCAAATATTCATTTTCAATTTCACCTTCATTGATACCTCCTTGTAATGCAGTTTCCGGAAAGAGAACAAATTGAGTTGAAGGCGTAATTTTCTTTTCAGCCAGGTATATCATTTTCTCTAATTGTTCTGATGGAGTCATGCCTTCAAATTTTTCTTTATATGGATCGATATTAGGTTGAACTACTACAATATTGGCTGTTTTCGATTGATACTTGTTCATGGTATCTCGTAGATTCTGAAGCACCAGATAGGAAAAAAGAGCCGGTAGGAACAGGTAAATGAAACCAAGGTTGAATAGTTTCTTTTTGACAAGAATTGGTTCAATACTTTTTCGTATTTGAAGCCATTCATACACTTTTTTATTTACTATTAAAATCCAAAAACTGCCACCAAGAACACCGGTGTATTCGTACCATTGAACAGCATTTGGGAAAACCGCAAAAACGTTTCCTAAAATTAACCATGGAAATGCGAGGTCCCAATGAAATTGCATAAGCTCCATACAAATCCATGTTCCTATAAAAATTGCGTATTCAGATTTGCCAGTTTTTTTGCTGATTGAATGCATCAACATAAATGGCAATAACATTGGAGCGCTATTGATAAAAAAGGCAGCTATTGCACCACCTGAACTCGCATTCCATATCCACCACACAGTTCCTGCATTCCAAACAATCATTCCAATCCATGCGTATACAAAAAGCCAAAGTTTTGAATTGACTTGTTGTTTCCTGATTTGTTTCTCAAGTTCGATAAAAGGAATCAAAGCTAGGAACGCAAGTGGAAACAAAGAAAAAGGCTCCCATGAAGCAACAAGTAAAGCTGCTCCTGTTAAACTGAGAAGTAAATATCTCAGGTGATTATTTTTTACCGCCGATAACAATTACAAATTCTCCTTTAATAATATGTGTTTCAAAATGAGTTAAAACTTCTGCTGAAGTTCCATTTACTGTCTCTTCAAACATCTTGGTAAGTTCTCTGCTTACTGATATTTGTCGCTCCGGACCAAGGTACTCAACAAATTGTTGCAAAGCTTTTAAAAGTCGGTGAGGACTTTCATACAATACAGTAGTTCTTTCTTCTTCAGCCAATTTTTTGAGTGCAGTTTGTCTTCCCTTTTTTTCCGGAAGAAATCCGATGTATGAAAATTCATCGCAGGGCAAACCACTTTTCACAAGGGCAGGAACAAAAGCAGTAGCGCCGGGTAAACATTCTAATGGCAATTGGTTTTCCATACAGGCTCTTGCTAACAAAAAACCGGGGTCGCTAATTCCGGGAGTGCCGGCATCACTAACCTGAGCAATGTTTTTTCCGTCTTTTAAATCGTTAATTACTTGTAATAAAACCTTGTGTTCGTTGTGCGAATGATAGGAGTGAAGGGTCTTACTAATTCCGTAATGACTTAAAAGTTTAAGTGTTTGTCGGGTATCTTCTGCAAGAATATAATCTACCTCTTTAAGTATTCTTAACGCTCTAAGTGTTATATCCTCAAGATTTCCGATAGGAGTAGGAACCAAATATAATTTACCGGTTTCGGCCATGTCTACAAATTAAGTCGCTTTAAATCAATATTTCATAACTTAAAAGAATTGGGAACAAAAGAATTAATATTATTGTTCAAATTTATTTAATTATGAGCCGTTTATTTAATAGACTTGAGGTTTACACGCTCTATTTTCTTGAATATTTAAAGTTCGGAGAATTCGGTTCTTTGATTCAAGCTTTTGTTTACATGTTTACAAGGAAATCTTACACCAAAGGAGGAATTGTAAGAACTTCTATGGGTAAATTTGATACCAGGCCACATACTTTAGATTTTCAGTATATCAATTATGCCTACGAAATTGGCATTAAGAGGTTTATTGAAAAAGAAAACTTCCATGTTTTTATGGATATTGGTGCATGTTTAGGTGAATATTGTATATGGCTTGGAGCAAAAGGTAAAAGGTGTTTGGCTTTTGAACCGGTAAAAGGTAGTTACGAAATGATCGATAGAAATATTGAAATCAATGGCTTAAGAGGCAATGTTAAAGCACATAATTATGGTTTGGGTAGCAAACATTCAATAGAATTTTTTAGTATTAATCAGATTAATCCGGGAGCCAGTAAACGTGTTGATGCTGAATCGGCAACTACTCAAAAGTTTGAGATTAATTCTTTGGATGAAGTTTATGCAGATTTTGGGTTTAAACCTGAAGAGAGAATTCTAATTAAGATTGATGTTGAAGGTATGGAGGTTGAAATGTTGGAAGGTGCTAGAAAATTCCTTAAATCTTGTAATAACGTGGTTTTAATTATAGAAGAAAAGTTATCCGGTGAAGGTGAAATCACACAAATATTAAATACCATTTGTAAGTTTGAATATGGCAGTATAGATGAATACAATATCTATGCACGCAAAGTTGGAAACTTATAAAAGAATAAAAATCTAGAATAAAAAAGAGGCTGATTCATTTATATGAACAACCTCTTTTTTTATTATAAATAACTCGAATTTTCTTCCTTCTTTTTCTTCTTGTCTTTTCGCCAATTATTGATGATAGGCAATGAAGTAACCAGGATAAATCCTATGACAATAAAGTCAAGATAATCCAATGCATTCGGGAATATTTTTCCCACATAATAACCTGCCGTAACTATTACACTTGGCCAAAGTATGGCACCAAGAACATTGTATCCTAAAAAGATAATTGGTTTTACACGAACAATTCCTGCAAGAATTGGAGCAAATGTTCTAACGATTGGTAAAAATCTACCCATTACAAGAGCTAAACCACCATATTTTTTGTAGAAATCCTCAGCTGTAGTGATGTATTTTTTCTTGAAAAACAAGGTGTCTGGTTTGTTGTATAATGCATCTCCGGTTTTTAAACCGAAAAAATATCCTGCATAGTAACCTCCCATAGCTGCAGCGGCAATCCACATTATTAATGGCATGAGTTCCATATCAAGAACGCCAAGATAACATAAAAGACCGGCTGTAAAGAGCAAAGAATCCCCAGGAAGGAAAAAGCCAAAGAAAACGCCATTTTCCAAAAATATTACAGATAGCAGCAAAAATTTGCCGCCATATCTAATTAATTCTTCAGGCTTAAAAAGGTCCCAAAAACTGTTCAATGACTTTTTATTTAAGTATACGAAATAGGGACATTTTTCCGAATAAGCAAATGATTAAAAAAAGCTATTGATTTCTAAAGCCAATTGAGTTTCGACCTTTTTCTACTTTTTGGGCCTTTTCTTCAACCTCAGTTTTCATTTTATCTTTGTATTCTTGAAGTTTATTTGCAATTTCAGCATTATCTATTCCAAGAATTTGAACAGCAAGAAGTCCGGCATTTTTTGCATTATTAATAGCAACAGTTGCAACAGGAACACCACCTGGCATCTGCACAATAGAAAGTAAAGAATCTAATCCTGATAGCGTTTTTAATTGTACAGGAACCCCAATAACAGGAAGAGTTGTGATTGCAGCGACCATACCGGGTAAATGTGCAGCACCACCGGCACCGGCAATTATTACTTTTAAGCCTCTTTCTCTCGCAGTTTTAGCATACTCATACATTCTTTCAGGAGTTCTATGAGCAGAAACTACTGTAATTTCAAAATCTATGGCAAAATCTTCCAATACTTTTGCCGCATCTTTCATTACTTCGAGATCGCTATCCGATCCCATTATTATTCCAATTTGTTTCATATTAGTTGATTAAACAAAAAGCCCTTTCGGGCTTTTGTGAAATTATTCTTCTTCCTCTTCTTCAGGGCGTTCAATACCTTCCATTAAATCTCTGATTTCTCTGAGTTCTTCACGGTTGTATTTATTGTTATGGTCACCAAGCAAATCAACTAAGTATTCTAAATTTGCTTTACCATCCTCTTCTTCAAGAAAAAGGAAAGTGTAATCACCATTATTTTCGATTTCTTCATAAGCTAAACGAATCATTTTCACCAAACCGGGTTCGTTTAAATTGCTTTTGAAATACTCGCGTAGTTCCTTTAATTGGCTAACTACTGTTTCCTGACTGTATGCTTCTTTGCTCAGTTCGTTTTTAATTTTCGCGATAATTTCCTTCATTTTGATTCTATATATGCAATACAAAATTATGACTTTTGCCTTCTAAACTGAATTAATCTTCAAAATTATGTTAAAGGGTTTTACACATTGATGCTTTTAGTGATGTCCAACCTATTCACAAGTTTTGCCTGGTATGCATATTTGCTGTTCCAAAAGTGATGCTGGATTAAGTTGGAAGCCCTGCCAATATTGAATCTTCTTAGTTGGTTAATAGCACTCTTTGAATATGTTTTGCAAGTGCAAGCCAACCGATAGGGATATTTACAAAATGTTGCCCCTTTTAGTATGATGGAGCTTAAACCTATTCAGGAATACCTTTCTTCAGTGGTATTTTTATTGGTTAACATTCGTTTTTTTAGAGAAAAATTGATTTGGAATCACTCTGTTGTTTTTGCATTTATGGCTAATGGGTTGTGATTTTTATTTAAAAAGTGGCAATATTTTTTTAAATGTATGTAAAGCGTAAATTTTATTATATAAATTGCATAATAATTATTTAAGCAGTTGAGTGCAGATTTTTTTACCTTTTCAGAAACCCCCTTCTTTAAGTCGGTTAGCAAGAGCTTGATTTTGGTAGAAGTGATGGTTTTTCTTTACATGCTTTTCCAAACAGGAGCTGAGGGTAATTTATTTTATTTAGCCTTATTGCAGTCTTCACTTCATGTTTTTGTTTATTTTTTGTCCAGAGTTTCACGTAGGAATCTATATGTCTGGCTAATTCCGGCCATGTTTACTTTAATGATGTACAGTAATAGCTTCGGAGGCTTAAAGGTTACATTTGCCGGATATACAATTTCCTTGGTATTTTATTCATTTTTTCTCATCAGAAATAAATGGCAGTCGTTTTTTTATATGATTTGCTTTATTTTATTAAGTGGTTTTAGTGAATACAAAAAAGGAGTTGAATTAGAAGTAATTTTGATGTTGGTTATACCGGGGATTGGTTTTACAGCTTTGTTTTATTCAGCTTTGAGATTTTTACAAAAAGCACATATTGAGTTAACCTTAAAAAACAGAGAATTGGAACAATCTCAATTGAATCTAAAAACCTTAATAGAAAATACAAATGCTCTAATTTGGGCTATTGATACCAAATACAAATTTTTAAATGGGAATACTGCCTTTTCTATAACCTTTCAGCACAAAACAGGAGTTTTACTAAAACCTGGTGTGAATGTATTAGAACACATTAGTTCAGAAAAAGAATATGATTTTTGGAAATCGCTTTATGATAAAGTTTTAATCGGAGAACAAGTTATTTTTGAAGAACAATTAATTGATATAGGCGAAAGTTCAGTTTTTTGGGAATATACTTTAAATCCAATGAAGCTGCCAAATGGTAAAGTTTATGGGGCTACTATTTTGGCCAAAGATATTTCGAAAAAGAAAATATTTGAACGCCGAAGACAAGAAAATGAAGCACTTTTAAATGGCGTTTTAACTAATATGCCTATTGGCTTTCAGTTGTTTGATGAGGTTGGTAATATGATTCTTATGAACGAATCTATGAAAGATATTCTTGGAATTAAAAAACCGGAATCCCCAACTGACTTGACTTTCCTAAATGTTTTTGATGATGCTTTTATTGTATTAAATGGTTTAGATATTCTGTTTAAAGATGTTTATCAAAAAGGATTAAATAAAAATCTAGAAATAGAGCTCGATTTTAATGTTCCGGAGAATACCTGGAGTACATCAAGAAGAAAGATATTCTTTGAATTAAATGTATTCCCTCTTTATGATGAAAATCACCTTATAATTGCAGCTGTTTGTTTAAGCAACGAAATTACCAAGCGTAAGGCTACCGAGAAATTAATGTTAGACCAGAACAAACGACTTGAGGAGTATGCATTTACTATTTCTCACATTTTACGCAGACCTATTGCCAATATCATTTCTTTAAGCAGCCTGATAAAAAGTGATGATATACTTAAACCGGAGGATGCACAACTTGTAGAATTTTTGAATGAATCCACCCATCAATTAGACCAGATTTTAAAGGAACTTAATCAGAATATAACAATTAAACCCGATTACTTCAATGACAATAAGAATCATTCAAGTTGATGATGATTACATCAACAACATTGCCAACGAGAGACTGATTAAAAAATTAGGTATTAGTTTTGAATCAGTAAATTTTTTAGACCCTTCTGAAGCTTTGGAATTTTTGAGTAAGGGAGATCAACAGTTCGACTTAATGCTGTTAGACATCAATATGCCAAGATTAAATGGCTGGGAGTTTTTAGAAAAGTATAAAAGTATTGCAAAAAAATTCCCAATATTTATGTTAACATCATCACTTGATCCATCAGACCAGAGAAAGGCTTTGGAGCACTCTTTGCTAAAAGGATTTTTTGTAAAACCTCTTACAAAAGAAATTATATTAGAGATTTTTGATATTGCAAAACTTACTGTTTTGGCATAAAAAAAGCCTCGCATTTTTAAAATGCGAGGCTTTTTTATCTTTAGTACTAAGCGTTTATTAAAGTTTTATATGCGTCTGCTTTCATTAGACCGTCTAACTCAGAAGCATTCGCAATGCTACATTTAATCATCCAGCCTTCACCATAAGGTTCAGAGTTAACTAATTCAGGAGCACCATCAACAGCACCATTAACTTCTAATACTTCTCCTGTAATTGGCATAAATAAGTCACTCACTGTTTTTACAGCCTCAACTGTTCCAAAAACATCATTCTGGGCAACAGATTGTCCTTTAGTTGAAATATCAACATAAACAATATCACCTAATTCTTTTTGAGCGAAATCGGTAATTCCGATGTAGGCAACATCACCTTCTACACGAACCCACTCGTGATCTTTGGTGTAAAACAGATTTTCTGGAAAATTCATTTCTAAGGTTTTAAATTTTATCGGTGCTAAATTAACTTTTAAGAAGAAATAAAAAAATGAACTTTACATGAAGTTTTCGGCTTTCTTCAATTTTACTGAATTATTAAGCTTTTTTTCATTCCACCATTCCATAATTGATATAGGAATTAACAAGCAACTTAAGGCGTAAATACTATCTTCAATAGGGATTGTTACTAATCGTAAGCCTATAATTTCTGATGCATTGTAAAATACTACCGGTTCAGGAGTTATGGCACCTGTAAGTACTCCATTTATAATGAAAAATGGAATTAGATGCACAAAATAGGCAAACCAAAACCACATCATCCAATCTCGTTTTAGGTAAAAATGATGTAAGGCTAATACAAATAATGCTATGCTTGAATTTACCAATGTATAGGTTTTCTCATGGTAAAGAAATATCCAAACAGCACAAATTAGCATAAAAATAATGTTTATTACATTACTTAGTTTTTTTATTAATCCGGTTTTAAAATAAGCTCTTAAACAAGCATAGATAAAAACACTTGCATAGGGTACAACAAAGAAGAATGACCATTCTTCAATAGGCAATTCCAATAAACGTAAACTGAAGGTATAGATAGTGCTAAAGCTCCATACTCCGCTAATGGTAAACCAGTAATCCCATCCAATAAATAATATCGCATTGATTAAAATACCTAGAAATAATCCTGGCCAAAATTTGTAAAAAGCTACTTTTTTGTCAAAGGATAGAGCAAATGGTCCAATAAATGAAAGCAGCATTAACCAAGCGTATAACGACATACTATTTGCTTTGGTTAGGGTTTTCCCAGTACTTAAATGGCACAATTAACATTCCGAAATTCTCACCTTCTTCTTTTCCTAAATGTTTGTGGTGAATTTTATGCGCCCTTCTGATTGCTTTCACATAACGATTATTCATATGTGTAAATAATTTAAATCTTTGGTGAATAATGATTTCATGCACAATAAAATAAGCTAATCCATAAGCAGAAATTCCTATTCCAATATATAATCTGAAATCAGCGAACATTAATCCTGTAACATAACAATACGCGCTGGGTACTGCGAAAATTAGAAAGAATGCATCATTTTTTTCGAAGAATCCCGGTTCTACCTGGTGATGGTCTTTGTGCAAATACCACAATAAACCATGCATCACATACTTATGTGTGAACCAAGCCATGAATTCCATGAAAATAAATGTAAAAACTACGATACCAATATTTAATGCCATACCCTATTAACCTCTTTGATTTAAAAATGTTTATTTCATAAATAAATTCAACAAAACAAAAAAGACTAACTGCACAAAATAGAGCCTGATTGCAAACACGTTTTTTTTCTGTAATTTGTTTTGAATCAACCAAAAACAGAAAATATATCCAAAAAAGAACCATGCAGTAAAGTTTTGTAATGGGATTTGGTTGTTTTGCCAATACCAGAAATCCAACTTACTGCACAAAAGTTCAATTGGAATATCTGTAATTACCATTAAAAGTGCGGCAATTGCGGCTCCTGTGTATTGGTTCAACTTTAATTTTAATTTTTCTGCAAAATAATTGGCGCTGACAACTGATGTATAACTAACAATTATCCAATTAACCCCAATAAGGATTGGTGTTTCCATTAATTTTGGACCTAATGCTTCACCATATTTATAATTCCCGAATAATACGCCGCTATTTACTCCAACATTTTCTAGTATATAAGATGCCACAAAAATGAAGGCCAAACTTAGGTAGGTAAAATTGTTCTTGTCGGGGATTGATAATATTAACAGAACAAGTGCCAGTAATAGATTTAAAGGACTTAAAGCTGAAAATTCAGGATTCAGAATCATTCCAACCAAGCCAATTGAATAAAATAAAATGGCAATGCTGCTATATAAAAGTGTTTTGTTTTCTATGAATTTCTTCATCATACAAATTAATACAAGGTTTTGCATTATTAGTTTGAATTCTAAAATAAAAAAAGCAACTTCTTGAATGAAGCTGCCTTTATTTGAATTTTAGAATTATTTTTATCAGTAAAACCTTGGTTATTTGATTTTAGATCTCACCAGGTTTTTAGTGTTTTTATAATTGGTTAATGAAAGTGCAACTGAACCAATGAAAATTTCAGATTCAACTTTAATTACCATATGGTTTTCATCATCAGAAACCCAAATGGTTAAAGCATCATCAGATTTAAAAAGTTCACCGGTTTTTACCTGAGGTCTGATTTTAATTGCATTGAATTTACCTGCATCAACTTTAACAACTTCTTTTCCTAAGTATTTGATATTGTAATTGTAAACTTTCCCATCCATGTAAAACTCAGTAGGGTAGGTATCACCAATTTTAGCTTCTCTTACATCCCATAATCTCGACCAATAATAAACAGAAACCAAATCCTGAACTTTGTATGGAGTTTCAACAATACTTCCTTTTTTTGAATTGATTTTTCTGTTTACATGATCAAACATAGCAAAGTCAGAGTCTTTGTATTTTCCTTCTTCAATTTTTTTAGTGTATTTCAAAGGAATTAATGCTTCTTCATCAATAAAACTTTCGTAATCATTTCTAACCTTATTGTACAAAGCATCAATTGTTCTTGATGAACGTGCAGAACATTTAACATTCATGGTTCTTCTACCATTGATTATAACTGCATCAGGCATAATTTCCAAAGTAGCATAACCAGCGTTAAATGGTCCATAGTGCATTCTGTACTCCAATTTTTCTCCATAAGAAAAAGCATTGTTTTCTACTTTTGAAAATGAGTTGGTATCGTCACCCCTTCTTTTTGGTAATTCGGCTAAACCTGCATATTGTGGCAGGCTGAAGAGGATAAATGCCGATAAGAAAAAGGTTTTAGTGTTCATCATAATGATATGATTGTTTCAAACTTTGTACCAAATGAAATTTTATTATTGATAATAAAATAGCCTAATTATTAAGTCCTTGACTAGCAAGTGGTAATAATTTTTAAAAAACAAAGCCCTTCAAATGTTTGAAGGGCTTTGTCAATAATAGCTATTGATTATAAATCAAACTTAATTCCTTGTGCCAAAGGAAGTTCTTTTCCGTAGTTAAGTGTATTAGTTTGTCTTCTCATATATGCTTTCCAAGAATCACTTCCACTTTCTCTTCCACCACCTGTTTCTTTTTCTCCACCGAATGCACCACCGATTTCAGCACCACTGGTTCCAATATTAACGTTGGCAATTCCACAATCACTTCCCCAAGCACTTAAAAATTGCTCAGATTCTTGCATATTGTTTGTGAAAATACTTGAACTTAAACCTTGTTTTACTCCATTTTGTAAAGCAATTGCTTCATCAATGGTTTTAAATTTCATGATATAAAGGATAGGAGCAAATGTTTCTGCCTGAACAATTTTAAATGAATTGTTTGCTTCACAAATTGTTGGTTTCACATAACAACCCGATTCATAACCTTCACCACTTAAAACCTCAGCACCACATAGAACATTGCCACCTTCAGCTTTCACTTGTTCAATAGCGTTTAAATATGCATTAACAGCAGCTTTATCAATAAGTGGTCCAACTAAATTTCCGGTTAATGGATTGCCAATCGTAAGTTGAGCATAAGCTTTCACTAATTTTTCTTTCACTTGCTCGTATAAGCTTTCATGAATAATTAGTCTTCTTGTTGTTGTGCAGCGTTGACCTGCTGTTCCAACAGCGCCAAATACCACACCAATCATAGCCAAATCGAGGTTAGCATTTTCACTCAGAATAATGGCATTGTTTCCACCTAATTCTAATAATGCTTTTCCAAATCTTTGGGCTAAGGCAGTGCCAACCGCTCTTCCCATGCGAGTAGAACCTGTTGCTGAAACCAATGGAACTTTTTCATCATGACTCATCCATTCTCCAACCTTATAATCACCATTGATTAAACTAAAAATGCCTTCTGGTAAATTATTTTCTTTTAAAATTCTTGCCATTAAATTCTGACAAGCAACTCCAGATAATGGTGTTTTTTCTGATGGCTTCCAAATACAAACATCACCACAAACAGCTGCTATCATGCTATTCCAGCTCCAGACTGCAACCGGGAAATTAAATGCTGATATAATTCCAACAATTCCCAATGGGTGATATTGTTCGTACATTCTGTGATTTGGCCTTTCAGAGTGCATGGTTAATCCATTTAATTGACGACTCATTCCAACTGCTAAATCACAGATATCAATCATTTCCTGAACTTCACCTAAACCCTCTTGTAGGCTTTTTCCCATTTCATAACTTACAAGCTTACCTAGTGGTTCTTTATATTCTCTAAGCAAATTGCCATACTGACGAACAATTTCTCCTCTTTTTGGTGAAGGCATTTTTCTCCATATTAGAAAAGCTTCTTCTGCTTTTGCAATTACTGTTTTGTATTCCTCTTCAGTTGTAAAAGAAACAGTACCAATTAGTTTTCCGTCAACCGGACTATATATTTCTCTTTTTTCTGCATTTGCAGAAGAGAAATGGTTTTGGCCTGTAGATGTGCCATGATTATGGGCTTCAATTCCCAATGTTTTTAAAAAATCTGTAGAGAAACTTTGTGCTGTATTCATAAAAAATGGTTTAGGGATAACCCTATTTAAATATTTATTTTAAAATTGCTTTGGCTACTTTAGGGTCGATAATTACTGTATCGTGCTCAAAATCGAGTTTTATTCTCCACTTTTGAAATGTGTTTACACCAAGAATTACATCCTCCGATAAACCCGGAATCACCATAAATTCATCTGATAGTCGGATATCATTATAATAAAAATCTAACCTTGTACTGTGCGTAATTTTTAAATAATGACCTGCCGCCGCTGTTCCAATTTCTAAGGGTTTCCTTAGTTTAATAAGCTGTTCAAGGTTTTGAATAGCATCTTCACTAATACATGAAAAAGTGGCTCCAGAATCAAAAAGACAATACAAGGTCTTTTCACCTTGTGAGCCCTCAAAATGCAATGGAAGTCTAATTATTGACATTGATAATTTGATTTGAATTTCAGTTCAATTGTAATTTAAATCGGAACTACAATTTTAATTGGATTACAAAATTACAAAATTCATACTGATTACCTTATAATTTGAAATTTCTAATGGCTTTTAGTGGATTAAATGCATTTAAATTTAAATTAAAGCTTGTCCTCTGAAAAAAGCCAGTTTGTCCATTTGCCTCCCAATAAGATTTTACCTCTTCACTACTAGCGAATTCAAGTGGGAAATATATTCTGAAAATGTCTTTGTAAATTTGTAAATATATTCCTCCAGAATAAGTTGTCTGGTTTACATACTCGTTTTTAGAAGTGCTAGTATTAAAAGTATTTACTGGACTATAATTTATATCGTAATAAAAGCCAATAGGAATTGGAATTTTTGGAACTGGAATGGTAAAATTAGCTGCAATAATCCACTTGTCAGTATTTCCAACATTGGCAAAATTTCGAAATCCTGCATCCCGCATAATAATTTGATTTGCATAAACTGAGTTAACTGAGTTTGATCGAGGATATTCAGATCTGGCAAACATGGTTTGGTCGTATAAATAATCATTTTCTCCTGCTGTACCGCCCAAATTAAAGAAACTTCTTTCTTGGTTTAATTCATTAATTGTATTACCTGCTCCTTCGAATTGTTTAAAGAACATACCTCCAAAAAATCTGATACTTGCTTTTTTCTTGCCGTCTTTATACAATAATCCTTGTTCAACTGTAATGGCTAATCTGCTAATTTCACTGTTTTTTAGTCCTGATTGATAATCAATTTGTGCGTTAATTGGATACAATTTGTAATCTCTAGCATACTGGTAATTGATATTAAATATTCCTCTATGGTTTTTAAAATCATTGAAATATGAACTTCCAACTTTTTGTTCATTAACCATCACATATCTTAATGTTACACTTTGTTCAATATTTGAACGAGGGTTTTTGGGTTTCAATTGGAATCTCACAAATGGCTCAAATTTTTCATAAGTACCAGCTTCATTGTTTACGTATGAATTTGAATCATTAACGGTTTTATTAAAATAAGCTCTATTTCCAAATCGGGCAAATTTGGCTCCAACCTGAATATTTTTTATCTTAGATTGAAGTGGGTAAAAGTTATGCCAGTATTGAGCATATCCATTTAAATCTTTGGTTTCGAAGCTATACAATGGAGTAAAAACATATTCATTTTTTGCTTGAGGAATCAAACTATTATAAAAGCCAATACCCAGCATACTTTTATTGTAGTTATTCCAAGCATATAATGGCATAATAAATGTCTTTTTCATTTTAGGACTTTCTAAACCTAAAATAGGTTTGATTTTCCATGGAGTACCGAAGAATAATGAATTTGTTCTAACAAAATTATTTCCTTGATAGCATTCTAAAGGCGCCTCTCTAAATGCTATTCTAAAAATTAGGTTTTTCTTATCTGTTTCACTGATTTTACCATAGTTTTCGAATGATTCAAAACTTACTTTATTAGCGGCATTAGCTTCAAACCATTTTGTTTCAACTAAACTATCTCCAATAAACATACTTATTGGAACCGGCCCTTTTAATGAACCCACATTATAGAATTTCAGTCCGTTTTTGATTTTACTAAGTTTAATATCCTGTTTCTTTTCACTACCTAAAACATCATTAAAGAACCATGATAAGTCTTTGCCAGTAAATTTATTCGCATGATTAATAAAATCTTGTGGGAGGGGATGTTTAAATTTCCATTTTTCATAATACGATTGCATCATTTCATCAAAAACTTTTGTACCCAAGTACGATTGCAGGTAGCTAAATGCCAATGGATTTTTTGCATAAATAATTCCTCCGTAATTGGCATCTGAATAAACTGAACTATGCAGATTTCCAGCTTGGTCTTCATTTTTCCTGGCACTTAATTCATACATAAGTTTTGACTGGTCAATATCTTTTATCCCCAATTTTATCCCGCCAATACTTGCAATTCCATCCTCGTTTTTCTTACCATCTCTCGATAATCTGTTTTCATAATAAGTATTTAAACTTTCGTCCATCCAAGGATAATCTCTCTCATTTGAACCAAGAATTCCATAAAACCAATTATGTCCTACTTCATGAATAATGGTCGTTTTATCAATACTCTGACAATTTGTAATGGTTGGATATTCCATTCCGCCGCCGGATTCCAAAGGAGTAATAACAACTGTGGCATGTGAATAAGGATATTCACCTACTTTTTTACTGTAAAAGTCTATAGCATCATTAATATATTCAACTCCCTTTTTTCTTTTTTCTTTGTCTTGATTTTCGCTTAATAACCAAGTATCAACTATTTTACCTGAGTTTAATTTCACTTCACTTTTATTAATCAGGAAATTTTTTCCGCAAAACCAGGCAAAATCATGCACACTATCTTGAATAAACAAAAGTTTTTTAGTGCTTCCAACTGCAGGATTTTCAACTTTAGGGTTTTCAACTTTTTCCTTCCACCAATTGATTTCTTCTGGATTTTGAAGGTTTCCGGTGGCAGCTAAAACATAATCTTTAGGTACTTCAATTTCAACTTCGAATCTTCCAAATTCACTGTAAAATTCGCCTTGGTCTAAGTACGACATTGGATTCCAGCCATTTGCATCATATACTGCTGGTTTTGGAAACCACTGACTAATACAGTAAATTCCGTTTTCTACACCTGCGCGGCTGTAGATTTTACCGGGTAATTTGACTACAAATGGAGTAGTAAATGTGAGTTTTTGGCCTGGTAAAAGCGCTTGTGGAAGCCTTATTCTGGCATAATCCAGTTCTTTTTCAAAAAGTAATTCTATAGGAATTCCATTTATTTGAGGTTTTAAGGAATCTATCCAGCCATGCATTTCCTCTTTAGCAAAAAATAAATCAGTTACGCCATTTTCTAATTGTTGTTTTACCAATGGTGTTTTATTGTCTTTGTAAGCATTCGGCCATAAATGCAGATAAAATTCATAAATGATTTCAGGCGAATTATTGGTATAAATGAATTGCTCAAATCCTTTTAAGCTGCGGTTGGTGGTGTCTAATTCAACTTGTATAGAATAGTCTACATGTTGCTGCCACTTTGCCTGATTTTGCTTTTTTGGCAAAGTTTGTGATACTACAGAGCTCGTATACAAAGTTAATAGTAGTAATAAGGAATTTAATTTCATTTTGCAATAATTTCTGTTAACGTAAAGTTCAAAAATTATAAAAAAATTTAACACTTCCGATACCGCTCATCAGGTTTGTTGGATTATTTTTGAAATATTAATATGTGGTCAATGGATGGAAACGATTTTTTAGGAGAAGAAACTGCCAATTTAGTGCAGAGATATGAGAAGATGCTAAGAAATAAGTCCAAAGACTATTTTGAGGCAGAGGCAATAGAGGCAATTGCAGATTATTATATCGCTCATGAGAAGTATAAAAAGGCTCAGGATGTAGTCAATTTTGGATTGGAACTCTATCCAAATCATGTTGGATTCTGGATTAAAATGGCAGAAGTTTTTGTTTACCTGGAAAGGTTTGAAGAAGCCAGAGAAGAGCTTGAAAGAGCAGAATTATATGAGCCGTTTAATTCCGAAATTCTGTTTTTAAAAGGCGAAGTATATCTGGCTTTAAATGAATTGTCTGAGGCTGAAGACTGGTTTCAAAAAGCTCTTATTCATGGTGATGACAAAATTGATATGCTTTTTGAAATCGCTTATGTTTATCAGGATTACGACCATTTTGGAAAAGCATCAGAATATTTCGAAGAGATTATTACACTTGAACCGGAATTAGATCAGGCTTATTATGAAGCTGCAAGTTGTTATGATTTAACCGGGCAGTATCCTAAAGCAGTTGCTTTGTTGAATAAACTTATCGATCAGGAACCTTATAATTCATCTGCTTGGTATAATTTAGGTGTGATGTATAGCAAAATGAATAAAAATGAAAAGGCTATTGAGGCTTTTGATTTTTGTTTAGTGATTGATGAAGATTATTCAGTAGCTAAATTCAATAAAGCCAATTCACTTGTTGAATTAGATAGGTTTGAGGAAGCTTTGGCTGAATACCTTGATGTAGTGAAAATGGAAGGTGGTGATAGTATTACTTTTTGTAATATGGGCGGATGTTGTGAACGATTAAACAGGAATGAAGAAGCCCGTGAATATTACAAAAAGGCTGCAAAGTTAAACCCTAATGTTGCCGAGGCTTGGTTTGGTGTTGGACTCACTTATGATAAAGATGGTTTTAATAAAGAAGCGCTTCAATACTTTAAAAGAGCAATTTTATTGGAACCTGAAAATCCCGAGTATTTACTCGTTTTGGCAGAGTGTGAGTTTAGAATGGGCTATAAAAAGGAAGCAGAAGCAATATATTTAAAAATTACAGAGATGGATCCGGGTTTAATGGAAGCCTGGCTTGACTGGAGTTTTGTCAAATACTCAGACAACGATATTCAAGCCGCAATTTCTCTATTGGAAAAAGCCATTTCTTACGATAATTTCTGCCACCAGTATCACTATAGAATGGTAGTTTATCTTTTTGAAAATTTGAGAATTAAAGAAGCTTTATCTCATTTAGAAACTGCACTAACTTTAAATCATGCCGATCATTTTTTAATGTTCGAAATTAAACCGGAATTGGCTAAAGTACACGAAATTACTCTGGCAATTGAGGCATTTCGTGAGGAGCTTTAATCCTGTTTTTTATTTTGATTTTTATCCATTTGATTGAATTCGAAATTCCTAATATCAATAAACAAGTTGCGATAATTAGTCCATAACTTAACATTACTTCAGTTGAAGTACCTGTTGGACTATTCAAGCAAAAAGAAGAGACTGGTGCAAGTAAAAAAACAAGTAATAATTTTTTCATTCTTGAAATACACTTTACTGATTATTAAGTTCAATTTAATGAAAATTGAATTTAATAGTCCATATTCACCTCAATTAGTGCGTAAAATCAACATGAAAACAAAGATATTCCATGAAAAAGAATTTATTTTCGCCCAGTTAATTATAAAATAAGATGAAGAATTTTAAGTTAAAACATATTCCTGAGCGTCCGGAAAAACCTAGAAACAAGGGTTTAACTATGGTAATGGATAAAGGTTTAAGTATCCGTGAAGCTGAAGATTTAATTGCTGTTAGTGGAGAATATACCGACATAGTTAAATTAGGATTCGGAACATCTTATGTAACACCTCGACTTCAGGAAAAGATTAAACTTTATCAGGATAATGGAATGATAGTTTACTTTGGAGGTACTTTATTTGAAGCTTATTTGGTTAGAAATCAGTTTGAAGATTATATAAAGGTTTTAGATAAATATGGAATGAATCATGCAGAGATTTCTGATGGTTCCATTGAACTGCCTCATGATTTAAAATTGGATTATATCGATAAGCTAAGTCAATATGTAACTGTTTTATCTGAAGTTGGAAGTAAAGATGTAGAGAAAATTATTCCACCTTATCAATGGATTGAACTGATGCAAAGTGAACTTCAGGCTGGTGCTTGGAAGGTAATTGCCGAGGCCAGAGAAGCAGGAAATGTTGGTGTTTACAGAAGTAGTGGAGAAGTTCGTGAAGGTTTAGTTCAGGAAATTCTAACAAAAATTCCTGAAGAGAATATTATTTGGGAAGCCCCGCAAAAAGCACAACAAACTTATTTTATTAAATTAGTTGGGGCCAATGTTAACCTTGGTAATATTGCTCCAAATGATATCATTCCATTAGAAACATTGAGATTGGGATTAAGAAGTGATACATTTAGTTTCTTTTTGGGCAAAGGCTCAAAGTTTATTCCTAAGAAAAAGTAAGTATTTGAATTCATTCAAATATTTTGTTGATTTGATTTCAAAAAAGATTAGAGTAAGAGAATATGAGTTTACAAACGCAGGTAAATGCCGATATCATAACGGCAATGAAAGCAAAAGATGAAGTGAGTTTAAGAGCTTTAAGAGGACTTAAATCTGCCATGTTATTGGCGGGTTCAGAAGCTGGTGCAAATGGTGTAGTGGAAGATGAACAAGCAATTAAGATTTTCCAGAAACTTGCCAAGCAACGTAAAGAATCTTTGGATATTTATATTCAGAATAAAAGAGAAGATTTAGCAAAAACAGAAGCAGAAGAACTTGCAGTAATCGAAAAATACCTTCCAAAACAATTAACTGAAGAAGAAATTACAGTTGAGTTAAAACAATTACTTGCTGATGCGGGTGCTGTTTCAGCTGCAGATTTTGGAAAAGTAATGCCGCTTGCAATGAAAGCATTTGCAGGTAGAGCTGATGGAAAAATCATTTCTGCATTAATAAAGTCGTTATTGGCGTAATTTTTATATTTTTATAAATGTGAATGGGCATCTCTGATGCCCATTTGTGTGTAAATTAAATGATATGACAGAAGAAGAAAGAATTAAAAGAGCCTTTCAAAAAAAGGATTGGCCAGAAATTAAAGTGAGTGATAGCTGGGCTACTTTCAAAATTATGGCCGAGTTTGTTGAGGGCTTTGAAAAAATGAGTAAAATTGGTCCTTGTGTTTCAGTTTTTGGCTCTGCCAGAACTAAAAACGATAACAAGTATTACCTGTTGGCTGAGGAAATTGGGCGAAAGCTTGTTTCTGCCGGTTTTGGTGTTATAACAGGTGGTGGACCCGGCATTATGGAGGCCGGTAATAAAGGTGCTTTTGAGGCTGGTGGAAAATCAGTTGGATTAAATATTGAACTGCCTTTTGAGCAATTTCATAACCGTTATATCGACCACGATAAAAATATTAATTTTGATTACTTTTTTGTTAGAAAGGTGATGTTCGTTAAGTATGCCCAAGGCTTTATAGCAATGCCAGGTGGATTTGGTACACTTGATGAATTATTCGAATCTTTAACTCTCATTCAAACCCATAAGGTTGCTCGTTTTCCGGTTGTTCTCGTTGGAAGTGAATTCTGGGGTGGGTTGTTAGATTGGATGAAAAATACCATGTGTGAAAAAGAAAAAAATATTAATTCGGAGGATATGTTCCTGTTTAAAGTAGTGGATACTGCTGAGGATGCTGTTAATCATATTCTCGACTACTACTCAGAAATGAGTATCAGACCAAATTTTTAGTTTTTAGTTTTAACCTGATTAAACAATTTTCTACAATTTTTAATTGAGTTGTGACTTTGTTTTAATTAGGAATTTCAATTAAAATACAAGTATAAGTAGTTCGTTTTTCGGACAAAAAAATATTGATAATGAGTTCATTAAAAGAAGATTCCTTAAGTTATCATAGCAAAGGAAGACCGGGAAAAATTGCTGTAGTTTCTACAAAACCGACTAATACTAAAAGAGATTTAAGTTTAGCATATTCGCCCGGTGTTGCTGAACCGTGTTTGGCTATTGCTGAAAAACCTGAAGATGTTTACAAATACACTGCCAAAGGAAATCTGGTTGCAGTAATATCAAATGGTACTGCTGTTTTAGGTTTGGGTGATATTGGTCCAGAAGCCTCCAAACCTGTTATGGAAGGTAAGGGCGTTCTTTTCAAAATCTTTGCTGATATTGATGTCTTCGATATAGAAATCAACACAAAGGATACAGAGGAATTTATTCAAACAGTAAAAAATATTGCATGCACTTTTGGTGGAATTAATCTTGAAGATATAAAGGCACCCGAGTGTTTTGAAATTGAAAGACGTTTGAAAGAGGAATTGGATATACCTATTATGCATGATGACCAGCATGGTACTGCAATTATTACCGGTGCTGCTTTGTTAAATGCCTTAGTTGTTGTTGGAAAGAAGATTGAGGATGTTCAGGTAGTTTATAATGGTGCCGGTGCTTCTGCTATTAGCTGTGCAAAAATTATGCAGGCATTGGGTGTAAAACCTGAAAACTTGGTGATGTGTGATAGCAAAGGTGTTATAAGAAATGACAATCCAAATTTAGATTCAAATAAGCAACAATTCGCTACATCAAGAGATATCAAAACATTACAGGATGCAATGATAAATGCAGATGTTTTTGTTGGTTTATCTAAGGCTGATGTTGTTACTCCAGATATGCTCAGAACAATGAATAAGGATTGTGTAGTTTTTGCATTAGCTAATCCAAATCCTGAAATTTCTTATGAGCTGGCTATGTCTTCTCGTCCTGATATTATTATGTGTACAGGAAGAAGTGATCATCCTAATCAGGTAAACAATGTTTTAGGTTTTCCTTATATTTTTAGAGGTGCTTTAGATGTAAGAGCAACTAAGATTACCGAAGAAATGAAATTAGCTGCAGTTTATGCTTTGGCTAATCTGGCAAAAGAACCTGTTCCTGAAATTGTACTTCTTGCCTATGATGAAAAGAATGTAACTTTTGGTAAAACCTATATCATTCCAAAACCAATCGATCCTCGATTAATAACTACTGTTTCACCTGCTGTTGCCAAAGCGGCTATGGAATCAGGAGTTGCTAAAAATCCTATTACTGATTGGGAAGCTTATCACAACCAATTATTAAATCGTTTAGGAAGAGAAAATAATTTTATTAGAGCATTGTCTGATAAAGCCAAACAGAATCCAAAACGTGTCGTATTTAGTGAAGCTGATAACTATAAAATTCTCAGAGCTGCACAAATTGTTAAAGATGATGGAATTGCTATTCCTATTTTATTGGGAAATAGAAATAAAATCCAGCAAATCATAGAAGAAAATCAAATCAACTTGGTTGATGTTCAAATCATCGATCCAATGGAAGAAGAGGCAAAACGTAATTCATACGCTGAGATTTTATACAAAAAAAGACAGCGCAGAGGAATGAGTTTGCATGAGGCAAAAAAGCTCATGCGCGACAGACATTATTTTGCTCCCATGATGGTAGAAACGGGTGAAGCGGATGCAATGATTTCTGGTTTAACAAAAAATTATCCTTCAACAATACGTCCTGCACTTCAAATTTTAGGTAAAGAAGAAAATACCTCAGTTGTTGCAGGTATGTATATTATGTTGAGTAAAAAGGGTACTTTGTTTTTCGCAGATTGCACAGTTAATCCGGTTCCAAGCGTAGATGAATTGGTAGATATTTCAAAGCTGGCTCACAATGCAGTTAAGAAATTCAATAGAAATCCAAGGATGGCATTACTTTCATATAGTAATTTTGGCTCAGCATCAGGTGATGTTCCAAGTAAAATGTCGGCAGTAAGAGAGCGTTTGAAAAAAGAATTTCCTTACATGGTAGTTGATGGTGAAATTCAAGCCAATATTGCTTTAAACCAAAAATTACTAAACGAGAATTTTCCATTTAGTGAGTTAAATGGTGAGCCCGTAAATACTTTGATTTTCCCATCATTATCAAGTGGAAACATTACTTATAAAATGTTACAGGAATTAGGTGCAGCAGAAGCGGTTGGTCCTGTTTTATTGGGATTAAAAAAATCGGCTCATGTGCTTCAATTGGGTAGTAGCATTCGTGAAATTGTAAATATGGTAACTATTGCTGTTGTTGATGCACAAGCAAAGTCTTGATATTCTAAAACTCGTTTTATAAAGAAAGCCTGAAGCGTTTTGATATGCTTCAGGCTTTTTTGTAATGTTATATCTACATTTAACAAATTTTCAGGGAAAGAATATATTTTTATTTTTCGAAGGAATTCACCTGAATCATAGTCTAATGGATTTTATTATCTTGGTAAAAGCAATCTGAAACCAAGAATTAAACTATTCTATATGAAAAAATTATGTATCGCTTTCATTGCAATTACCTCGGCATTGCAAGGTGTTTCGCAAACAAACCCTGTCATTACATCTTGGTTGAGAAACACCACTGGTATTAAAGGTCGACATTATATTAAGAATAATTCAACTGCAATAGTTGATGCAGATTCTGCTAATGTAAAAACTATTTTGTATTCGGCAAATTCGGTTTACATTAGAGCAAACGGTGTACCTTCTTATGTAACAGGTCCCTTTCAGGATGGTAATCCTTCACTAACTACAAGTCAAAACGCAATATTTAAATTCCCATTGAATCCAGTTAAGAATACAGGAACACTTATTGCTACTTCAGGTGGAAATATCGGTTTATTTATAAATGGTGTTGCTTTGTTTGATTACAGAGATGGTGTTTCATGGAAAAATTCAACCGGAACTATTGCAGGTGGTCCAATTGGTGGAATGGGTGATCGCGTTTGGAACCGTGATGCCATCGTTGCTGAAAGAGCAGGTTTCGATTGTGCCAAGGGACATCCTGCCATGGGTAATTATCACCATCACCAAAACCCAAGTGCATTTAAACTTGATTTAAATGTAATATCAACTGTTTGTAATTTATATGATGCTGATGGTTTATATGTAATCGATTCAACAAATCATTCTCCTTTAATTGGTTTTGCTTATGATGGATTTCCAATTTATGGGGCTTATGCTTTCAAAAATGTTGATGGCACAGGAGGAATTGTTAGAATGAAATCGAGTTATTCATTAAGAAATATTATTGCAAGAACGCATTATGCAAATGGTAATGATGTTACAGATGGACCAGCAATTAGTACAACTTATCCATTAGGTTATTTCAGAGAAGATTATCAATACAATGAAACATCTACTGCAACTCCAGATTATTTAGATGAACACAATGGACGTTTTTGCATCACTCCTGAGTATCCAAATGGAATCTATTGTTATTATGCAACAGTTGATGCCAATTGGAACTCCAGTTATCCTTATGCTGTTGGGCCTAATTATTATGGTGTAAAAACTGCCGCTAAGGTTAATTCAATCACAGAGGTAGTGAGTATTTATACTGGCTCTGCAACTGGATTAGAATTAGTAAATTCAGATAAACTTGATATTTCAATTTTTCCAAATCCTTCAAGTGAAATAATTGCCATACAACAAAGTGGATTGGTGTTAAAAGATTTAAAAGTTGAATTGTATGATATGAGTGGTAAATTAATTCAAACAGGACAATTATACCAAGGTTCAACCATTTCCTATTTTGATGTAAGCCAATTGCAATCCGGTGAATATTTGGTTAGGGTTTCAGATGGAAATCAAATCAAAACCAATAAAATTATTTTATCCCATTAATGTATCGCCGCGATTTATCGCGGTGGTATAAAAACACCAAGATAAATCGCGGTGTTTCATTATTCCCCAATTGAAATCATAGGAAAAATTATATAAATCAAGGTCCATAAACTTCTTTTCATATAGAGAAGCAACTTTATTCCAGGTTTCAAATGTTTCTTGGAATGGGTCTATTATTGCAAGATGATTTAAAAATTCAACTACTAGAATATATAAATTTTAATCTAGAATTTAGTGATCATTTATATTTGTAGAGCTTGAAATGGTTTGGAAGTAATTAAACCGGAATTGCTGATAGGATTATAGCGAAATGACTTATAGCTAATTCCTTTCTAGCTTCTTTCCATTTTTGTGACATGAAACACAATCGTTGATTTGATTAATGCCTTCTTCATTATGTTCCCTTATGATTTCATTTTTCGAATGTTCATGGCAACCAAAACAGGTGTAAGAAGTGTAATTATTTTTTGTATGGCAAGTGCTGCATTTGGTTTGATGATTTTTGTCGAGTTCAAAATATGAATCATGTGCAAATGTAGCAGGACTCCAAGTATTGGTTTGGTGGCATTTTTCACAACTTAATTTGGTTTGATCATGTAGCTTGTCTTTGGGTTTTTGGTGGCAGCTTAAACAGTTTGTTTCTGCTATCAGCTCTTCGTGGTTAAACGATGCTGATGAAGCCCATTTTGAAGTTTGGTGACATTCAACACAACGTTTACTTACAAATTTGTGTAATTGGTTATTTGGTTTTTTATGACATTCATTACATTCAATCAATGTTGTTTTAAGAAGTATTTCATGTTTAAAAATAGGTTTCTTGTATTCTTGATAAATGCCTTGGTGTTGAGTATGGCATTCTACACAATTTTGATTTAAAATCTTTTCATGAAATAGAGTTTTGTTAACCTTGTTGATGCTGTCTTTGCCTATGTTTATTGGGTTATGACAAGCTATACACTTTTCATTACTGACCCCACTAAATGCAGTATGACAAACAAAACAATCATTGCTTAATTTTTGATGTCCTTTTGCTAATACGCCCGGATTAATCATTAAGTAGGGTGATTTTATTAGCAATAAAACAAACAAACCTATTCCTATAAAAACTAAAAAGCTTTTCATGAACTAAAAATCAAGATACTGATTAAATGTAATAGGCTTAGTATTCCTAAAGTATACGCTATGGGTAAATGAATCATTCTCCATTTTTTTAAACCTTTTACAACAATGGAATCAAAAGATAAATTCTTTTCTATTTCTGATTCGCTCATACCGCTTGATACAAGTTCTTTTCTGTTCGATAGTAAATCAAGATTGGCCATTTTTAATATAAACTTTCCTACTAAACCACTTGCCACATTTATAAGTAAACTCAATATGGCCAGCCAAGGTAAAATGGCATTAAAATGTATTCCTGCATGCACCAGTATTAATATTGAGCCAATAAAAGCAAGGGTTTCATGTATTTTTAGTAGTTGAGGTGAAGAACCTATGTGAATACTCTTGTGTTTGTTTAAAGAATAAATAAAAGAGAAAAGAATAAACACTGTTCCAATTGGACCCAGATATCTACCAATATAAAACAGATTTAAATAATGAAGCAGATAATCTAAACCTATACTTATAAAAATTAAACATGAATACAAGAAAACAAATGGGATGATTTGTTTAATGAATATGGGAACTTTCATTAGAAGTTTTAATCAATATCACCATCCCTTTTAACATCCATTTGTACCGGAGTTAAATTAGTTGTAGGGTTCAATTCAGTATGCCTGATTTGTCCACCAAGGTAAGCTGTTCTAGAAACCAATATAAAGCTGATACCCGATAATAATAGTATAACTATATTTAGGGGTCTAATTAGTGGCGATTTATTCCATGCAAAAAACAAAGCCAATAATGAAAGTACACCAAGACTTATCAAAGAAATAAGCGCAAATAAGGCAAATTCTTCATTTGCTTCGATATTAGATTTAATAATTCCTTGAATGTTTTCAACTGTTTCTTCAGCTGCTTCACCGGTTATATAGGCAATTCCTGCTCCAATGCCAGAAAGTATTAGAATATAATAACCTGCAATATTGGTTTGAGTACTTTTGACCAAGAATCCATGAAGAAGAACGAGTCCGCCAAACATAGAACCAAATAGAGGTAAATGTGTAATAAATAAATGTATATGTGTTTGGTTCATGGGGTCTTTTATTGTACAATACCATTGAAGCTTTTTAAGTAAAAGTCAAAATTTTGTATTGCTTGGTGAGTTAATAAGAATTGGCAGGCAACTTAGCTGCTTACTACAATTTCTTTACTACATAATTTTTATAAAAGCTTATAGAATTCACACATTTTATAACAAAGTCAATGTTTTTGAGTGTGGCCAAATTTGGTAGTAGCAAACTATTATGTTTGCTACTACAGAATCATAAATAATTGCTGTTGATTTTGCATTTATGTATTTGATTTATGAAATCACCAATTGGGCTTTTTTTATTTATATTGTATTCTTACGCCACTTTCTCATTAAACAAATATTCCTGGAATTCTACAAATGCCCTGCTGATATTACTTGCAATCACATGTGTTGTTCATAACCGGCTGCACTATCGTAAGTAGAGTCGGCTCCTCCTAGCTCTGAAAGAGCGATATACCACTAGGATAGGGCATCGCCCTATCCTTATTAAACCGACAATGCTCCCATGCCCTGAAAGGACGTCATACCATTCCATAAGGCGCAGCGCCATCACCTAATCCCAAACATACCTCTCGTCGCATTCTACTTGATACTTCTTTAAAAAAGCACGGTATTCATCTTGAAAAGTTTTCTTATTATGGTGTTCATGTTGATTAGCTATATAGGCTTTAACAGTATCAACTTCTCTTGGATTAACAGAAAATGCTCCATATCCATCTTGCCAATAGAAGTTTTGATAAGCTGGTCCTTTTGTTTTTATCCATTTTGATGAATGTGATTTTAGTACTTCCATCAACTTCATGAGTGGTATCTTTTTTGATAACATACATAGTACATGGATATGGTCGGTATAGCCGCCTACTTTTATTACTGTGCATTCGAGTCTATTACAGATGCCTCCTAGGTAGGCATGAAGTTCAGCTTCCACAGATTCGTCTATTAGTGGTTGACGATATTTCGTGCTGAACACGATGTGCATGTAGTTTTTTACTAGCGATTGTCCCATAGTTTTATGTCGATGGGCTACACCCATCGTTGGTATATGTTGCCCCTTCTGGGCTGGTGTTCGTCTGTTCCAATTCGCGACGGGCTATGCCCATCGCTAGTGTATTACGCCCTTTCAGGGCTATTCGATCGACTGGATTCGTTAACGATAATATCAATATGAATACATCCCCCTAGCCCTGAAGGGGCGGTATAACCTTAGGATAGGGTATCGCCCTATCCTAATTATCGTGTCATTTTCTCCCTAGCCCTGAATGGGCGGCATATCCCTAGGATAGGGTAACGCCCTATCCTGAATAGATATGGCATCGCTATATCCTAAATAAGGTGGCATCGCCCGAGCCCAAATAACATGTCACCGCCTTATCTCAAATGAACATGGCATCGCCTCAACCCAATTGTGATGCTGACCGTTTTTCTTGGTGCTAAATTAATTGAATGCAATTTTTGATTGTAGGTGCATTTGTACTAAAACACCATCTGGACCACGGATTAAGCTGATTTTTTTGATTACAATCATTTCGTAATCAAGCTTTAATAAGATAGTAGTGTTTCTTTTGAATTCTTATTTTGTCATGGAAAATTTCCTTGTTGTATTTCAATATAACTACTAAAAACACCCTCATTTAAGGAATTCCTAAATTCTTTAACTCGCAAGAATATCCGTTTATTCCTTTAATCAGCTTAATCACTGTCCATACTTTTGCCACGGATTAACCTGATTATTATGATTTTTTTGATTCAATTAATTTTAATTAGCTTAATCACAATTCATACTTTTGACTTTTAAATTTATTGCTTGTAGCTGCTCAATTGGTACTCAAAACATCCTCTTCTTGGGATTTCGACAAACTAAAATACGTCAACTCAGATTTAGGGAATTTCATTATCAAAATTAATCATATTCTCAGGTTGAATAAAGATTCTACTTCTTTTAAACTCCTAGTAAGCTAGTGACCGAATGAATAATAAGGGCAAATTGAACATCCGTAACGAGCCTGTCAACATGATATAGAAAAGAGTTATTTAGAAGGGCGAGTAGGTCGTGAGGTAAATAATATTTTGCTAGTAGAGTCAACAATAGAAAAGCCATAGTCGTGTTTATAATTTAAATTGGCTAAAGGAATCGCTTTGTTTATCTCTGCATAATTGCTCCAATAGATATCAATTCCATTTTTTTTCTTCTCCTTTATTTCATTCTCAAAATCACGTATGTGATTCGCAAGTGAATCAATCATGACAAAACCTACTCGAATCTTATCAGAATTACTGTTTCCGGCGGTTCTTAAGTCATTTATCATGGTATGAAAAACAATTTTACCATGAGGAAGAAATATCATCTTATCCCTTGAATTCTTGTCGCAACAAAAACCGAATGTATTGATACTCGAAGGTTCAAATAGAAATTGCATGAAAAATGAGGTATACATAAAAACTAAATCTAATGTATCATTCGATTGGTTATTGATGCCAATGTCTATAAACAGAATTGGAATTGAATCTCTTTGTTCCTGAATAAGTTGATTGCTACTAGGCTCATATCGTCCACTGTGATTATTTTCGTATCCAGCACCTACTATATTCAATGAAACAGAGATTGGATGTTGATGAAGTGAGTCTTTAGCCTTTAGGGTATGAAGGTTCCTAGGACCTGGATTTTCGCCGCATGAAACAATTAAAGCTGTAGAAATAATAAATATGATATTTTTCAAATGGAAAAGATTAAAACTTTTAAAACAAAGCGATAAGGATTTGAGGGATATTTTGCTCCTTTATATTTTGCTTTTCTTTAGCTTAGCTTATAATATCATTTAAGAATAAATCAATCTTTAATCAATAAATTATTGATCATGAATCTTATCAAATTTAGTTCTTCTTGTTCTATGTTCGAATCTTTATTAATTGAAATTGTTACTAATCTTTGTTTGTCTACTATGCCGTACCAAACCCAATTTATTTGTTTTACGGTGAATGTTGACTCTACTAAAACATCAAATTTTGTTTTATAACTTTTCCAATCTTCTTTCTTTAGATCATTCTTAAAATAGCTTTTTACAAAATCATTTAACTGTGTAATTAATTTATCATCGTTCATTCCTTTTCCAATTCCGTATGCACTAATTGTAATGGTTATTTTTGATGTGGAATCATAAATTGTAACTATGCCATCTTCATCTTCTTTTAAAGAAAAATCTTTTGGATAATAGATGTCGTAAGCCTTTGATTTTGGTACAAATGAGGTCATTTCTTTTTTGTCTTCATGCTGACCAAATGCGTTTATACTGAAAATAAACGAAAGTATAAATAGGATTCTGTAAGTCATTTGTGTTGTATTGGTTGAAGCTTTTCTTTTGGTATTATTTGATAATTGGTTTAATTCATTTTAAACGAACAAACCTTATAACTCAAAAGTAATTTTTGGTATTTGATAATTCAAGCAGTAGAATTAAATAAATTGAAATGATTTCTTTTTGTTTTAATCTACTTTTTATCCAACAATTTCAGCGGATATTATTCCTTTTCTGTTGCTTCCTGAAACTCGAATGTTGTGTCCCAGAAAAAGCTCGTCATCTAAAAAGTCGAATTTGAATTTTCCACCTGAAGTAATACTCAATGTTGAAAGAGAAATTCTATTGATGAATTCGGGTTTAGTTATCTTTTTGATTGTTTCTTCTTGCCAGTCATTAGCTAATTCTAAGAGCTGTTCTGCGGCATATTGTTTTAATTCTAAGTCAAATTGTGTTTGTTGTGACCAATATTTTCTTAAATAATTTAATGCACTCTTCCAAGTCTTTTGATTGTCTACACTTACCTCCAAATAGATGTTAATAGTATTGTTTAACCAGCTTACTTTTCCCTCAAACCAGCTTAAATCTTTATTTAATTCAAAAACGCCAAGCTCATTATCATTTAATAAAATAGGTTTTCTATAATCTGCTAAAATTTCTAATAATTCAGAGTTTTGGATGTTCTCCTCAAGTACCTTCAATACCATTAAACGATTTGCAATTGTAGGTAAATAGCCTTCAGGTATAGTTTTATCTTTTAATTCTCTTATTAGTAGTCGATATATTGTTCCAATTTTAAAATTATATGGCCATGATATACCAAATTCACGACTTTGTTCTTCTGATAATAACCATGTAATCTGTCCCTCACCTATTTTTAAGAGAGAAGTTTCTACTTCTATATATGCTAAAATGAACTCTAAAGATTGCCATGAATCACCAATTTTTACAGCACCTCCACTGAAATCACTAATCAGAACTAAAACTTCTTTTTCAGTTTTTTCATATTCATTTTCATACTCAATATAATCCTGGCCTTTCTTTATCAAATTGAATGTATTCATATTTTAATATTGGCGGTCTGCTGAAAATTTAATTTAGATAAACTATTTAGGGCTTTCTGAAAAAGACAGAAACAAGTTCTAATATAGATTTTCAGCAGGCCCAATTTAACTTTTCAATCAATCATTCATCCAAGCTCTCTGCTTTTCTTTGTTCAATAATAAAGTCCTTGCCAAATGTAATTTTTTTTACCAAAGCTGAATTTGGTTCAATAATTCTCCAAAACGGAGTGATATCATTTAGCGAATTTGTTTGTGTGTACTTTTCATAATTGGCTTCAGCAACAATACGTAAGAAAATTCCTGTTGTAACCGGACAAGTATATTCGGCATTGTTTTCAATAGCGAGGTCTTTTCGCATGCTTAGCACTGAAACCTTTTTCCCTTCGGGAATTTGTTTGATGTAGTTGTCAATAATTTGTGGGGTTGCAATATACATTTTACTATCAGCTGGTATATCTGCAAATTTGAAGTCGATATGTTTTACTTTAGCTTCCTTTTTTTCTTGAAGCTTATCGAGCCATGATTTTTTATTAGCCATTTTCTTTGCTCAGTTTTTAGTTAAGTGAAACAAAAATAAATTCATTTTTTGTGATGCTAATAGATACTTTATTAAATTTACTTGAATGCAGGAAGAATATACTTTTTAATCAATTCATCACTGTATGATTGAGAATTGTAGTTTCCTCCGGTGGTAACAATTACCATATTCAATTCTTTAAAGATATAAATTTTCTGTCCACCGTTTCCTTGTGCTGCAAAGGTGTAATATTTATTTCCATTTGATTCTAGGTATTTATTCCACCATAAATAACCATAATCAACACCTTGTACAACGGAATGCTTTTTCAATGATAAATTAATCCAGTTTTCTGAAATAATTTGTTTGTTTTTCCATCTTCCATTATTTAGATACAATAGTCCCAGTTTAGCCAAATCTCTTGAAGTTAAGTAAGCCTGACAGAAGGTCTCAACACTTGATTTATCGGGTTTAAAATTCCAGACAAAATTTGATATTCCAAGTGGCTTAAACAGATTTTCTTTAGCGAAATTAGGTAATGTTTGTTTCGTTGCTTTTTCAATAATTCTACCCAATGTAATTGGATTACCAGAGCAATACATTCCCTTTCCTCCCGCACTGTCAATCATGGGTAAGTCTAATGTAAATTTCACCCAATCTTCAGAATTGTTCATAGTTGTTTCATTACCAACTGAATTAGGATTGCTCACATCGCAATCAAGTCCGCTTTCATTTGTAAGCAGGTTTTCAATGGTGATTTTTTCTTTTGCTTTTGATGGGTTCTGTATTGAATACTCCGGAAAAAATGAAAGCACAGTTTCATTTTTACTTTTAATATAACCTTTATCAATTGCAATTCCTGTAAGAGCCGAAACAATGCTTTTGGTTGCAGAACGCAGCTCATGAACTTTGTTTTTGTTGTGTTCGTAAAAGTACTCTTCGAAAACCAGTTTGTTATCTTTAATGATTA
>JBIPMI010000326.1:0-3394 GCA_044369215.1 Bacteroidia bacterium
ATAGAATTTTTGTTCCTTTTTATTCTTGTCGTAATAAGAATAGGTTCCTGAACCATTACAATCTGTTCTTCCATTTATTTTGATATTTACTTTATCAATTTTATGAAATTTATTGAGTGTATCTGCAATTATCTTGGCATTTAACAACAAATCCATTTCAGCATTTTGTCTAATTACTGCTTTACCACTATCAGGTAATACTTTAGAATCTGCAATGATAATATGTGGGATTTTTTTGCACTGCATTACATAATCACCCAGTGTAAGAAATACACTTCCAGCAGCAAATTGCAATGAATCCTGGCCTGGTCTTTTTGATAATAAATAACTTGCTGCATCTGCCTTATTTGCATTTACAGGGCCATTAAATTCAAGCGTTTTAGGAATCATATTCCACTTTAATTTTTCAAATGAGCCTGCATAATTATTTAGTACAAAGGTGTTATTAATTCCAGGGAAGTTCTTGTATGTAAATTCAGCAAATTTTTGTTCCAGATTCACGTAGGCTTTTACCTTACCTGTTTCAAATGATACCTGTGTTGTGTCTTTTGGATTCTTTTGTCTGAAAACAGCATCCTCAGATAAAATTTCCACAGGTTTTAACTCAAACAAACTAGCTTGTAACTCTCCACCTTCAATATCCATTCTACCTTTTGCATTCATTGCTTTTGGCGTTAGAATTATTGTTCCATAAAGCTTAGCCCCGTCATACGCAATTTTCATTGGCTCTCCCTTATTGCTAATAAACATAGTATCCTGATATGGCCGCCAATGGTTATATACATTAGGTGATTTTATAATGGTAGGGAAGAGGGATGTTCTGTCATTCTCAAACAAATAAGAATTCGAATTCATTGAATCGAGTAAATATATAAACCTATTTGAATAGGTTTTAGAGGCTAAATAAGATAAAGTTCCCGAGCCAATCAAGCCATCATTACTCAATCTTAAATCTTGTATTGCTGTTCCTTTTCCTCCATATAAATTGAATTTATAACTTGAATCAAATGGTATATAAAATCCTAATGATTTATCTGGTTGCATATAAATTTCCTGTCTCATTTCGGGTAGTATTCCTCCGGAAACAAAATTTCCTTTTAATGCCAAAGTCAATAAATTCAAATCACTCAAACTATCTAAAGAAAATGGATCTACATCAAAGTAAAATTTGGTTCTATCATAATTTCCGCTTTGAGTACTTGGATAATCGTAAAATACTTTTGAACCAACTTCAGAGGTGAAAATCGGATATTTAGGTATATGTCTTCTGCCAGATTTATTATAAGGATAATCAATTTCCAATGTTCCATAAATATTTTGAATTACACTTTTAACATGCAAATACCTTCCGGCTGAATCATCCGGGTATAAGAATTTTAGTGAATCAACATTGTTCAAACGGATTTTAAAACTGTTATAATCAAAGGCAAAATTGTTTCCATAAAAATCAGCCATACCTGCTCTTAACTTTCCGCTGAAATCCATGGTTCTGTTCTTCTTTACAGTTAAAACCTGATCTCTTGGTATGATATATACATTCTGCGAATCACTAAAGAAAAACTTTGGAACTCCTTGTACAACCAAATCATTATTGATTAAACTAATATGGGCATTTGATACAGCACTTATGGTTGAATTAAATGAAATGGCATCATAATCTGTTTTACCATTATGTGCATTTACATAATCAATTAATTTTCTTTTCACGTAAACCATGTTGCGTGGACCATCAAAATTTACAAAACCTTTGTCATTCAGTTCAATCATTTGAATTCTGATTTCACTGATATTACTTTTAAATTTTGTAGCATAAAACTCCACATTAAAACTATTGGTTTTATAATCTTCACAAAATTGTTTAATTCTTTGTAAAGGATTATAACTTAATACACCACCAATGCGCTCATAATTTACATCTCTGAAATAATTGATGGATTCAAATTTTACAGGGGCATCACCAGCTAGGTTATCTATTTCAATTTTCGGACTGTTTAAATCCCATTTAATTTCATCTACATAAAATTCTAAATTATGGAAATAGTCAACAAATGGTGCAGATGAAATCCCCATTTTATTGTCTCTGTACAAACTAATTTTATCCTGATTAATTAAATAGCTGAAAGCAAGTTGAGGGTGATAAATTGAGTCTTTATCTAAGAATATAGTAACCTCTGCTTTTTCTACTGATATTTTGTTTTCTCTCACATAGAACTCAGGAGATTGGATTCTTAAAAAGGGTTTGTTCTTAAAACTAAACCAGAGTTCTGCTTTTCTATTTGAATTTCCTTTTCCAATTACCAATGCCCCACGCATTCCAAAACCACCTTTAAACTTTGCTTTTCCGTATGTAACGCCTGTGAATTCAGCAAAATAACCTTCGAATTGAGGATAAATTGATTTATCACCCTGAGATTTACCCATTGGTTTATCAATTACTTTACCCAACATTGGTTTTGCTTGTAAATCCTTATTGTAAAAAATACTTGAATCTGCTTCAAGTAAACCATCACTTAATTCAATTTTATAGTTTTTGATGATTGCATATACACGTGATGAATCTAACCCAACCCTGCTCCAATCAACTTTTCCACCTTTGCCCATCCAAACATTTTTGCTGCTTAAAAATTTTCCCGAGGTATTGTATAACTCAAAAGTATCACCGGGTGTCATACATATTAAATCCACCTTTTTAAAAGTAAAATTTGGTTCTGCTTCTGTATTAAATTCAACTTCAGAATTACTTACAAGCCAAGTATATCCTAGGCTAGCAAGTTTTTTTTCTACAAGAATATTTTTCGAAACCAAGAGGTATTTTTGAAAGTCTTCTTTTGATTTTCTCATGACCACTGACATTGCTTTGTGGTATGAATCAAACTTACCCAAAATATTATCTTTGGTTAACGCATTTAGTGAATAGAGATAGTTTTCAAATTCAGGACTAATTTGAGAACCGGTTTGAAGCATTTCATTACATACTTTTATCAATTGATTTTTTTGTGCGAGTGTATATTTTCCCTGAGCATAATATCCTGCAAATTCTTCAGCTAAATCTTTCACTTCTTTTTTAGACGAACTTGAAATATATTTTTCAAATTCATCACCAAAAGCTGTTGGATTTACAGTAAAACTTGTTGGTCGTTGAGCCATTATACTTCCTGAAATGAATAGGAAGATTATGAGAAAAAGGTTGTTTTTCATTTGCGTGTAAAGTGTTCCAATATACAAAAAAAAGGCCTAAGCCTTATATAACGAAAACTTCAAGAAATTGAGGTGAATGAGTTGCTGTTTGAAAATCAGGCCATTTGAAGCATTTTATTGAACCCTCAAATGGCCTAAATTTTGCTTATTTCATAGCTTTTATAATATCAGTAAAGCTTCTGCTTTGTAAAGCTGC
>JBIPMI010000327.1:0-3386 GCA_044369215.1 Bacteroidia bacterium
AACACCTGAAAAGAGAGATAGTATAGTTCGCAATTTCTGGAGTGGTGGAAGAACAACCAAATTCGATCAAACCACCAGAATCAATTATAATATTCCAATCAACAAAATTCCATTCTTTAATTGGGTAAGTCAGTTTAGTTATAGTTATTCTATAAATTATCAATGGTTACAAGCTCCACCGGCAGCAGATAGTTTAGGAAACACCATTCAAAATTCAAGACAAGATCAATGGAATCTGAACCTTAATTTTGTTCAATTGTATAACAAAGTTGGTTTGTTTAAAAGAGTAAATTCTCCCGGACCGGCAGCGGCTCCAAGCAAAGCAAAACCAAAAACTGCAACTCAAAAGGGTGATGCAAAAGGTGATACAGAAGCTGCTCCTAAAACTCAAAAAATACCTTTCTGGTTAAGTGTTCCGGTGAAATTAATTACAAGTGTTAAGAATCTTAGTGCTTCTTATTCTACAACACAAGGAACTCAATTACCGGGTTTCAATCCTAAACCACAATATTTGGGTCAGAATATGGATGTTGGTGCACCGGGTTGGGATTTCATTTTTGGTTTGCAAGATCCTAATTACAGATTTAGAGCAGCAGATAATGGTTGGATTAGTAAAGATCCAAGGGTTGTAAATCCATATACCATGAACTATCAGGAAAACCTAACATTCCGTTCAATGGTTGAACCGATTTCTGATTTTAGAATTGAATTATCTGCCAACAAGGCATATTCGAAAAACTTAACAGCTTACTTTAGATATGATGCTGATAGCAATGATTACAGAGATTTTGGTCCACCAATTGAATCAGGTAATTATAGTATTAGCTTTTTAATGATTAAAACAGCTTTTTCTAAAGAAGACGATCAGGGAGTTTCAGATGTATTTAAACAATTCGAATCGAATAGATTGGTTATCGCAAAAAGAATTGCTGCTGAGAAAGGAATACCTCTTTCTCATCCTGATTCTTTCCCGACAGGTTATGGTGGTTTCCAGCAAGATGTATTGATTCCGGCCTTTTTATCTGCTTACAGCGGCGAATCAGCTGATAAAGCTTCATTATCTGCTTTCAGGAACTTCCCTTTACCAAATTGGAGAGTTACCTACAATGGATTATCGAAATTGAAATTCTTGAAGGATTATGCTTCTAATATCAATATTCAGCATAGCTACCAAAGCACTTATACTGTTGGCGGTTTCCAGACTGTAGTTGATACTACCAGAAATACAACATTAAGCAATGACTTCTCTCCGGATTTAGTTATTAGAACAATTTCATTGGTTGAACGATTTGGTCCTTTTATTGGAGTTGATGTTACTTTAGTAAATAACCTTACTACTTCATTCAAATACAATCAGGATAGAACTTTAAACTTTGCTTTAGGAAATCGTCAGGTGAATGAGCAAAGAGGAAGTGAATTTGTTTTTGGAATAGGATATAGAACCACTAAACTTACCCTGCCGTTTAAATCCAGAGGAAGAAAGATTGTTTTAGATAATGATATTAATTTCCGTTTCGATTTTACTATCAGAGAAAATGTAACCAGAATTAGAAACCTGGATAGACCTAATAACGACCCTGTTTTAGGACAATCTATCATCAGCATAAAACCAACAATTGATTACATGATTAATGAAAAGTTGATGCTGAGAATTTTCTATGATAGACGTCAAACAAATCCATTTACCTCTAATTCATTTCCAACCATTATTACCAGTGGTGGATTCTCGATTAGATATACCATTCAATAATATGGAGATTTCTGATGCTAAGATTTTAAATTACTGCGAAGAACATTCCTCTGAAGAATCAGATGCGCTTAAAGCATTAAATAGATTTACTCATGCAAATGTTCTTCAATCGAGAATGTTAAGCGGCCATTTACAAGGACGTGTTTTATCAATGATAAGTCACATGATTAAACCGAATTATGTGCTTGAAATTGGCACTTATACAGGTTATTCTGCTATTTGTTTGGCTGAGGGATTATCGGAAAAAGGTAAATTAATTACAATTGATATCAACCCTGAACTTGAAGATGTAATTGTATCACATATTGAAAAGGCGGGTTTTGCTGGAAAGATTCAATTTATAGTAGGTGATGCTTATCAAATTATAAGAACATTACCTTATGAATATGATCTGGTTTTTATTGATGCTGATAAATTAAGCTATGCTAAATATTATAATCAAGTTTTAGAAAAACTGAAACCCGGTGGTTTTATTTTGGTTGATAATGTACTTTGGAGCGGCAAAGTGGTTGATGAGAAGGAATTAGCTAAAGATAAAGATACCATTAGTTTGCATGCATTCAACGAAATGGTAATGAATGATTCTAGGGTAGAAAAAGTATTAATACCAATTCGTGATGGATTGTATTTGATAAGAAAAAAAGCCTAATTAATTTTCCCCATCCTGATTCACCTGCTCTTGCATAAGTGTTTTATATTTATTCAAAAACGAACTCTTTGAAACAAATCCTGCATACCTTCCTTTGTGTGTAACAGGTAAATTCCATAAACTCTCATTACCATCAAAAATTTTCATCACCTCATCCAAAGAATAGTCTAAATCAGCCTCTGCAGCTACCTGCTGCATTAAATCTTTGGCTTTAATTTTATCATATAATTCAGGCTTAAAAATTACTTGTTTTAAGTCATCCAAAGTTAAAATGCCAACTAGTCGTTTATTCCTTGTGATAATAGGATATACATTTCGCCTGCTTTCCTGCAGACCTTCTGTAATTTCCCTCAAAGATTGGTCGGGATAATAGGATTTAAAATCGGTTTCCAAAATACTTCTAATGCTAAATTTACTTAGGATTTCTTCCTCTTTGTTTTGGTGACCAAGTAATCCAAGAGCTGCTAATCGTTTTGTGTAAATAGAATTTGGTTCGATGAATCGTGTTACAAAAAAGCTCACTGCTGATACTATCATTAAAGGCACAAACATACCATAACCTCCCGAAACTTCTGCAATCATAAAGATTCCGGTAAGTGGAGCACTTAATACACCGCTTAATACACCAGCCATTCCACAAACAACAAAATTCAATTCATTTAACTCACCAAAGCCACTTAAATTTATAATTCTACTAAATAGTAATCCTATGATGGCGCCACTAAATAGTGATGGAGCAAAAACGCCGCCATTACCACCTGAACTCACTGTAAAAGCTGCTGCAATTGGTTTAAATAGTAGAGTAAGTAATAAAAAACCAATGAATAAGAAATTATAGCTAAATGAACTTTGAAAGGCAATTTTTTCCATGTAGGTATCAATTCCACCGGAAAGTATTGTGTTAATTATTGCATATCCTTCTCCATACAATAAAGGAAAAGCAAAAATTAATAAACCTACCAAACCTCCCTGGAAAATTGCTTTATT
>JBIPMI010000328.1:0-3383 GCA_044369215.1 Bacteroidia bacterium
ATACAAATGGAGTTGAAATTATTAAACCACAATTCGAATACGCAAAAGCTTTTAGCAATGGAATGGCAGCCGTTTCTGTTAAAGGAAAATTTGGCTTTATTGATACAGATGGCAAATTGGCAATTCTAGCAAAATTTGATGATGTAAGACCTTTTGCAGAAGGAAGAGCTGCTGTTTTAGAAATGAACAAATGGGCTTTTGTTGATGAAAAAGGCAATTATATCTACCAACCTTATTTCGAAGAAGCCAGTTATTTCAACGAAGGATTATGTCCAGTAAAACTTAAAGGCAAATGGGGTGCTATCGATAAACAAGGACGTATATTGGTTCCTTTCCAATTTGAATATATTGGTATTTTCGAAAATGGCGTTGCTGAAGTAGTTTACAGAGGCATTAATTTATATGTTGATTTAAGGGGCAATGTGCTGCCGAGACTGAATTAGCAGCCGGTTTTTGGCCATTGGCTGTTTGCTATTGGCTTGGGAATTAGAGGGATTGAAATTGGGTGTTTTCTAAAAAACGATTTATTTCAAGACTATTCTATTCAATAGTTAAAGAGACTTTTCTACCCAATCCTAATTCTAAAAGCTTATACAGTGTTGAAAGTTGTATATCAGAATGTCCATTTTCAATTCTGGAAATGAAACTCTTTTTAGTACCAGTTTTTTCTGCTAATTGCTCCTGCGTCATAGATGCCAAACGTCTCTCCTCCCTAATAAGTTCACCTATTGCAAATGCCTTTGCTTTTATTTCAAAATCAGTACGCTTCTCTGTTCCTATTTTCCCGTATTGTTTTTCTAAATGTTCATCAAAAGTTGTTATTGTTTTAGTATTTTCTTTTTTTGCTTTCATTTAATTTTTGCTTTTGTTTTTGTTCAAAATATTGTTTCATAATTTTCAAGGCCTTATCAATTTCTGTGGTTGGAGTTTTTTGTGATTTTTTCTGAAAACCATTCAACACAACAACAACTTTACCTTCATCAAAACAACAAAAAAAACGAAAAATATTACTTTCAACCTCTTTTCTTATTTCTTAAATCAAAATCATTTTCCACAAAGTGTTTCACCAGGAAGTTCTTTTAACACTGTCCACTTTTCATTTATTCCTTCCAATAGTAAATATTTGTATTCAATGAAACCACCCGCATAACTATAGTCAATAATCCTTACAATAGTGTATTTTTTGTTTTTAGTAAATACAGGGTTTGAAAATGTCAAACATTTATTAAAAATCAATCCCAGCACATTTGTACTATCGCTAGTTCCAAACTTCTTTTTATAATTTAATAAATTCACCTTTCTTAAAGAGTCCAATTGAATTTCACTTAGTTTAATTGTTCTTTTTAGATTTAGCCTTGGCCACATTCCTTTTATATCTTGATGGCCTATATTTCTGATTCTTAAAAACTCAAGACTATCAAATGGTAATTTATAATTGATATAATTCCTTCTTAAATCAGCTTTGCAAAAACTTTCTATTGAAGGATTTCTAACATATAAAAGTTCAATATTTTCTTTCTCAAGCATATAATCAACACAAGCATTTAATACGCTTATTTGGATTTTAGATTGAGCATAAGTCTTTTGAAAAAAGCTTAATAAACAAAATATTAATAAAAAACCTTTAGTAGTCATTTTATACAAATTGTTTTATCATAACGAATCTCCCTCCGCCAACAGCCAATAGCAAAAAGCCAAAGTTAGTAAATCAATATTTCACAATCTTCTCAGCAAACGCATTTTCGCCATTGCTTATTTCAATTAAATAAATGCCGCTAGTGAATAAAGTTGGTTCAATTTTAAAGTCAGAATTCCATTCACTTTCTTTTAATAATTTGCCTTCTAAAGTGTAAATTTTGTATTGTAGTTCTTTGTTCGATTGATTGTTGATTTCCAAAGCTCCGCTGCCATTTGCAAATCCATTGGTGTTGAATAATTGAACTTGCTCTTTAAATGCTTCAATTGGATTGAGTGATAAAGCTACTGCAAAACCTCTTTCTTGTAACCTGGTTTTTAAGGGACCATAATGTGCCCTCGAATACAATAAACTATCTGCTACTACCAATAAGTCTGCGGCATCCTGCAAACTCATGTTGTTGGTATAAAAATAGGTTGAACCAAATAACAATTTGGTAATGACTTCTCTTCCTAAATCCAAACTGATATCGTTTAACATGCTACTCCAGATTTCTGATGTTGAATAAAAATCAGAGCTTACATTGGTAGGATATTTTTTGTTGGTATCGGTATTTCTTCCATCCCAGTAAACATTATGTCCATCCCAATTAAATACTTTTCTCCAATTGAACTCCGAAATAGCTTTTGAAAATTGTGTTGCCATGAAATCACAATTGGCTTCCTCAAAGGCCAATCGCTCTAAACCATTGGTAGAATTTGGTGCAATGCTATAATTTAATGCATGTGTATATTCATGAATTATCACATCTGCATCTTCTGCATCAGGCACTCCGCCTGTTCCAAAATAAAGCGAAGGATCATCATTATCAAAAGCAAACCTCGATTGGTCTTGACCCTGAAAAGCTGTTGGGTCTACCTTTATCTGATAATTTGCTAAACTATCCAAACCAATGCTTTTTAAATAATTTTGAACTTCAGCAATGTGATACAAAACCATGAATTCCCTAAAAAATGCCTGGTTTCTGCTAAAATCGAAATTGGCTACTTTAGAAGTAAATGGCTCATTACTTGGCGACTCTAAATCCATGATGATAGCATATTTGTTTTCAGCAAAAAAACTATCATTATCAAAGCGAATTGGAACAGTAACATTTACTCTTTGAGCTGATATTGCAGGATAATCATTGCCATTGTTATTCACCCAAAGTCCGTTATCAGCGCCATAAACTTTTTGAGCTGTAGTTAATGGATCTGGACTGAACAATTTACTACTAACCAAAGTATCTTGCTTAGCTAATAAATCTAATTGTCTGCTAGTAATCAATTCACCTTTTTCATTTCTGATTTCTTCAAACAAAACACCAGTTTCAGATTTCACTTTGCTCAAATAAGCAATTGAATATTCACCATTTTTATTGGTCCAAACCATGTTGGATTGACTTGATTTAAAGCTGATTTTTGAAGCAGTTCCGTTTTCAAGATTGCTGCTGACAAATATCAAAACGCCATTTTTATTGATGTTAAGTTTGATATCACTTCCGTAAACAGGAATGCCATTGTAACAATGCTGAAACAACTGGTGTTTTCCTACAACACTATTTTTCTCAAACAACAATTTAAAACTATGTACCTGATCTTTCGAATTCAGAAATGTAGCTCTTAAATAGTTCTGCAATTCAATTTCATTTAACTGGTTAAAATTAATTGAATGATTAGTCCTTGACGAAGCAGCATTCTTTTGGGTA
>JBIPMI010000062.1:0-11265 GCA_044369215.1 Bacteroidia bacterium
ATCGGGATTATAGCTTTGAATGGTAGCATATCCAACTTGTGTAGATGGGAAGAAAATTTTCCAAGATGTTTCAAAAGGTCTTGAGCTTTCAAATACTTTTTCCCAAGTTGTTCCACCATCAATTGTATGAAGAATAAGTGCATGACTAGTTTCAATGTCTTCACTTGTTGAAGCACAAGCAAATCCTTCTTTTTTATTGAACATTTTTATATCGTACAATGCTTTGCAATAAGGACTCATGTCCATGCTGCTAAAGGTGTTTCCGTTGTCGTGACTAACAATAAAGTTTGCAGGACTACCAACTCTACCAACGCCGTAAATATGGTATTTGTAGCCAATCTCTCCATGATTGATGAATTCTTCTTTTACAATATCCAAGGCACATAAACCTTTGATGTATTTTCCGTTGTAGTTGGCCGGTTTCCAGTTTACGCCGCCATCGGTAGTCGTGTAGAGCGGAATTGTATCTGTTACATTTGGGAAGTAATCAGTTCCTACTGTTCCAACAAAACCCGTTAGACTATCAATAAAAGCAATGCACCTAAAGAAGGTTCCCTTTTTTTCAAGCTGTAAAGTCCAGGTTTTACCGGCATCTTTTGTATGAAATATTTTACCGAAACCATTGATATACCAACCCGTGTTTTCATCAATAAAAAAGATATCGTCTTGTTTTCCTTTATAGGGTTCTGTGTTGAGTTTTTCCCAATTATAATTTACTTGTGCAAATGATAAATAACTGATGAACAGTGTAATTAGAAAGCAGATTGTTTTAAGGTATTTCATATTGACCGTATGTTTGATTTTTGTTTTCTGGATTGTTTTTTGATAATTACCGAGATCATGAATTTTTCATTTCATGAACATTAGGATGGTTTCAAAAAAATTCAAGATGCATAAACTTTTAAAGATTGTTTATGTCATTTCTTTATTCTGAATAACAAATTTTTAAGCGGTCATTTTTTTATTCAACTTATTGTAGAGTTCTAAAATTCGGGCTTTTTTTTAGCAATCCGGCTCCACTAATGCCTGCCTTTTTTGCACTCCATACTTTGGGAACAGATAATTTTCCCAGGGCTAAAGAATACATCCAGAATAAATCGATGAAATTTGCTAGAAGATTTATCCTGTAAAATAGGCTTGGAATTTTTGTTTCAAACCCTAATTTTTGAATGGTTCGGTCATTAAAGAAATAGGAGGTACCAACAATGTTTACAGATTCAGGTATTTCCTTGTTTTCTATACTTTGAATTATTTTTAACAAGCCTTCTAAATGATACATCAAGAGTCTGTTTTTGAATTCAGTTCCTTTCTTGAATTTCCTCCTAATAAATAGATAATCAAAACTGGTCCCGCTGTGCATATCGATTTGATTATTGTTTACCATATAACCAAGTAACATGGGAGAATAATAAGTATAAATACCTGTAAGCCTAAAGAATGGCGTACATGTAAACTGACTTATTGGAGTATAAGGGATGAAAAGCAGGTAAAATAGTGCTTGTTCAATTCCCATTTGAATGATTGAAAGTGCCGGCAGAAATCCGAGTACCAATAAGAGCAGCGCTTCAATCCACTGTAGTAGTTTGGGTTGATTGTAAAAATCGTTCATCAAAAAAGGATTTTATTTAAAGCAAAAATGCAGCTTCAACATCAAATTTTTGAATTTTTAGGCCTTAGATGAATGTCATTTTTAATCTTTTTTTGTGAACCACTTGATATTGGATTTAAAGGGCAAATATTCCTGATTTTGGAGCTTTGTAAGGTTTCTTTTTTGAAGAAAATAAAAATCGTGGTTTTTAATGATGATGCCTCTTACAAAGTCTAATTCTTTTTAAAATTACATCTTATCATCAATCCCCAATAAACAAAAAAAGAGACCCCAAAGCCTCTTTTCTTATTATTAAAAATATTGTTTTTTTTACTGTTTTGGCGCTTCATTCATTTTGAATTTGCGGATATTATAAGTGAAGGTTAACATAAAATAGCGGTTTAAAACACGGGTTCTTGTATCTTCAATATAAGTTTCTGTTACGCTTCTGTTAATTGAATTGTTTTGGTTTAAAATATCAAAAACCGATAAACGAATTTCACCTACTTTTTTATTCAGGAATTTGTATCCAACTGCGGCATTCCATAAATAAAATTCCTGGTTAAAGGCATCACCCAATCCATAATAGTTTGAATAAGCAATATCGCTATTAAATACCCAAGATGCGTTTGGCATTAAATTGATTTTTGCTCCGGCATTTTGTACCAAAAAGTTATTGTTTCCCTGACTCTGAAGTGTATTCTCAACCAGGTTTATATTGGCTGTATAGTTGATGTTAAAATCTACTTTAGGACTAATATTACTTCCTAAAACGAATCCTGTATTTAGGTTAATGGTTTTTGCATCGTTTAATAATCCGTTAATCATTCCTGGTACTTTTGTATAACTAGCTCCGGCATTGATGTTTAAATTGCTTTTTAATTTCTTAAACGGAGTTGCATAAGTTAAAAATGTCCTGATATTGTAGTTTCCATCAAGGTTTTCGGGTCTGCTTAATTGTGAACCTCTGCTTAAAAATAGACCGTTTATTGTTGTATCTGCACGGGCAATACTTGTGGTTGATGCAATATAATTATTGGTTAAATTTATCATCCCAAACAAAAACAATGATTTTCCTTTTTCAACCATATTGTTCGAATAACGTAACATCAGAAAATTTGAAAACTCCTGTTTTAAATTCGGATTTCCGATACTCAATATCAATGGATTGCTATTGTCTAAAACATTCTGCAATTGCGATACAGATGGCACATTGGTTGCTGTTCTGTAAAATGTTCTGATTGATTTGTTTTTATTGAACTCATACTGAAACATCGCATTAGGCAGAAAATTGGTGAAGGGTTTGTTAAAGCTTCTATTGGCAGGATATTCCTGTACATTATTCAGTTCTAAATATTGATGAGTTAAACCTAGCATAAAATTGTATTTAGCGCCTTTTAAATTGTAATTCACACTCGAGCGATGAGTTATTACAGTATTGGTGAATTTATTACTCAATAAAGTATCTCTGATGACGTATTCACTATTCAGCGAATCGTACTGATTGGTTTGTTTGTCGGATTCATTTACGGCATAAGTTGGCGCATAAGTAAACAACAATTGTCCGTTTTTGCCTACAGGTTCAGTATAAGTAATATTGGCGCTTGCGTTGGTATTGAATGTTTTTTGGTTTGAGAATTGGTTGATATTATCAGCAGTTGTAAAAGTATCAATGCTGCTATTGATAGAACTTTGGTAGTTTTTACTGGTTTTATCACTGATATCATAACCCAAATTCAAAGAAAACGTCCTGCCACTTTTATTAAACTTTCTTTTATATAGAATATTGTTGTTTAAGCTATAACCATCGTTGTAGTTGTTGTAATTACTGGTGGTTTTGCTGATGGGTGTGTTACCAAAAGAGGTATTTCCAATGGTAGATGAAAGGCTTTTGTTTTCCTGGTAACTGAATCGAGGTGTATACAAGATGCTATTGCTGGTATCAATATTGTACTCCAAACGAAGGTTAAAGCGATGGTTACTATTTTGGGTATTTGAGCTATTTACCTCATTGTAAATTTGTTTGTTTTCACCACCCAATAAAAAGGTTCTACTTGCTTCTTTATCTGTTTGATTTTCTCCCTGATTAAAGAAATAACTCCCGCTTACATCTACTTTTTTTCCTAGTTTGTTGATATAGTTGAATCCGGCTGAATTGGTGATATTAACTCCATTTTGTTGGCCAACCATAAAATTGTTTAATGTGCTTTGCATTGCCGACATTGCACCACTGGGTCCACCGGGTCTTCCCATTCCACCGCCACCCATGCCGGTAGGTCGCTGACCACCACCTCTGTTTCCTGATCCGCCAAATAAATCCTGAGCTGAGAAGTTTTGTTGGTTGATATTATTACTCATCCCCAAAAGGGTAATTCTTCTGTTTCCACTAAACATATTTACTGTAGCTCCTGCTTGATACCTGTCGTCGGTTCCATATCCTAAAAACACTTTTCCGAAAACGCCATTGATGCCGCCCCCGCGAGTTACGATGTTCATGGTTTTATCGGTATTGCCATCGTTAAAACCGGAAAATTGTGCCTGATCGCTAAGTCGGTTAAAAACCTGTACTTTGTCTACCACCTCTGCCGGCATATTTTTCAAAGCCATTTGGGCATCATCGCCAAAAAATTCTTTTCCATCAACCAAAACCTTTTTTACATCCTCACCTTGTGCTTTAACGGCCCCATTTTCAATAGTAATTCCGGGCATCTTTTTAACAAGATCTTCTGAAGTAGCATCGGGGTTAACTTTAAAAGCTGAGGCATTCATAGAAGTTGTATCACCTTTTTGCTCACTTCTTATTTGGGTTGATTCAATTTTAGCTTCTTTCAATAATTTGTTATCAGGTTCCATGGTGATTCTCATACGATTGTTTTCGCCAATCAAACCACGTTTTTTGAAAGCTTTGTATCCAATAAATGACGACTGAACTTCAAAAGAATCACTTAATAAATTTTCTATGGAGAAAAATCCCTTATCGTTTGAACTCACATAGTGAGGTTTCGCACTCTTTTGTGAGAGCATAATGCTAACTCCAGCCATAGGCGAGTTATCGTTTTTATCGATAACCACTCCTCTTAGAGATTGATTTTGAGCGGATGTAAAAAGAGGAAAGAGTAAACCCAGGAATATGATAAAAGAAAAACGTCTCATTATTTTTGATGATTGCGTCAAAGATGCTTGAATTATTACAAATAGCCTTGATATTTTAGGTAAAAGGCATTAATTGGGAGGTAATTAGAGTGGCTGTTGGCAATTGGCTTTTTGCTATTGGCTAGGTTTACAGGTGATACTTTAATCCGGCAATAAATAATATTACATTGTAATTTTTTTGATAAGCTAACGACAATTGAATTTAAAGTTTTCTTTAAAAATTGTTTGTTCTCAAGCCTTAATCATCTCAATTTTAAGTGATATTTTATAATGTTTACGTTTCTTGTTTTTAAAATGCATCTCTGCCAAAAGCCAAAAGCTAAAAGCCAAAGTTTTAAAGTCTTTCTTGCGAAAACAAATTCCTCCATTACATTTGTAACGTCTTTAGGGGTGTCTGATATAAAAAAGAAGATTGTCTTCTTCTTGCTTATTAAGACTGAGATTATACCCTTTAACCTGATCAGGGTAATGCCTGCGTAGGGAAGAAGACCGGATTTCTTCTTTGAAGCTTCAGAACTTCCGTTCTTCAATAGGGTAAACATTTTTTGGCCGTTCAGCCCCTGCTGCGGTTGGTTTAAAAATTTAATGTTTACAAAATGAAAAAGTTTTCTTTCTTTTTAATCGGATTGTTATTGTCCCTGGTCTCCTTTGCCCAATTTAGCATTTCGGGGAAAGTGAATGATGCTGAAACCAATCGTCCTTTAGGTGCTGCCAGTATTAGTTTGTACCTCAATGGTAAGGTAGTACAAAATCAAATTTCTGCCGACAATGGTAGCTATTCTTTTAACAAACTGAAGCCCGGTGCTTATTACCTTGTTATTAATTATTTGTCTTACCCTCAGGCAGAAAAGAAGGTAGAGTTGCTCAATTCCAGTGCTGAGGTAGATATCAATATCAAACCTTTAACACAAGTAAGTGATGAATGTGTAATTATTACCGTGCGTTTTAAGAATACCGCTGCTGCTACTTTCACCAATATCAGCAAAAAGGAAATTGAAAAACAGAATTTCGGACAAGATGTTCCTTTTCTGCTTAATCAAACACCTTCTGTTGTGGTGAATTCAGATGCAGGAGCCGGAATTGGTTATACCGGAATGCGTATCAGAGGTGTCGACCCAACCAGAACCAATGTTACTATCAACGGAATTCCTGTGAATGATGCAGAATCTCATGGAACATTTTGGGTAAATACACCTGATTTGGCGTCATCAACACAAAGTATTCAAATTCAAAGAGGTGTTGGTACTTCAACCAATGGCGCTGCTGCTTTTGGAGCGAGTGTAAATATTCAAACCGATCAGATGGGTTATACTCCTTATTCTGAAGTTTCTACAAGTTTGGGTTCTTTTAATTCCAGAAGACATACCCTTAAAGTAGGTACGGGTTTAATGGATAATAAATGGGCAATTGATGCACGTTTATCCATGCTTAAATCTGATGGATTTATCGATCGTTCTTTTTCCGATTTGAAATCTTATTTTGTTTCTGCAACAAGGGTTTGGAATCACAGCAGTATTAAGTTCAATGTGTTTTCAGGACGGGAACAAACCTATCAAGCCTGGAATGGCGTGCCCGAAGCCCGTTTAAAAGGTGATGTAAATGGCATGGTTTTATTAACTCAGAACTTGTACATGAGTTCAAAAGATTCAGCTCATTTGCTGAATTCAGGTAACAAAACTTATAATCAGTTTACGTATCCTAATCAAACAGATAATTACCAACAAGACCATTACCAGTTTTTCTATAGTTATAACCGCAACAATAGAGATAGATTAAATATTGGTTTACATTATACGTATGGTAGAGGTTTTTACGAAGAATATAGAAGTGGTGAGCCATTCTCCCGTTATAAAATGAATGATGTTGTAATTGGTTCAGATACCATCAGTAATTCAGATTTTATAAGAAGGCGCTGGTTAGACAATGATTTTTACGGAACCGTATTCTCTTATACAATGGATCGTGGTAAACGGTTCTTTACCTTTGGAGGTGCCATCAATAGATACGATGGTCGTCATTTTGGAGAATTAATCTGGGCTCAGAATGCTGCCATTAACTTTAATAATCAACGTTTTTATGAAGGAAAATCAACCAAAACAGATATCAGTCTTTATGGAAAACTTGATTATGAATTCACTAAAAAATTCGAAGGTTTTGTTGATTTACAATACAGAGGTGTTGGATACCAATTGAAAGGTGAAGACCTGAATGGAAGTAATTATATTCCTTATGATTTTGATTTGAATTTTGATTTTTTCAATCCCAAAGCTGGTTTAACGTATCAACTAAATGGTAAAACCCAGTTTTATGCTTATGCAGGAGTTGCTCACAGAGAACCAGTTCGTAATGATATCATCCAAGCAAGTAAAAATAGTGTGCCTAAACCAGAGCGCATGTACAATGGAGAACTGGGTTATAAAAGATACGGGAATATTTTCAGCATCAACATGAATGCATTTTATATGGATTATGTAAACCAATTGGTAAATAGTGGTCAGGTTAATGATGTAGGGGCCTATAACCGAGTGAATGTTCCAAGAAGTTACAGAGCAGGATTGGAAGGTGTTTTCGGTGTAAAAATCAGAAAGGATTTAAAATGGACATACACCGCTGCTTATAGCAAAAACAGAATTAAAGACTTTACAGAGTATGTAGACAATTGGGATTTGGGTGGACAAAATGAAATAAAATACAAAAACAGCAGCATTGCTTTTTCACCTGAATTCATTAGTTCTTCTGTGTTAAACTATGAAAACGTAAAAGGATTTTCTGCATCTTGGATTGTAAAAACAGTATCGAAACAATACCTTGATAATACCCAAAGTGAAGCCAGAAAAATTGATGGTTTTGTTGTAAACGATTTGGTGTTTTCTTATGAAATAAAAAGACAAAGAATTTTTAAATCTGCAAGAATTGGTTTGCAACTGAATAATGTTTTGGGTGAAGAATACCAACCAAATGGCTATGTATTCAGCGGGATTATTGGCGGACAAAGAACAGATTTTAACTATTTCTACCCTCAAGCCGGAAGGAATTTTATGATGAATCTGGTTGTGAGCTTTTAATTCAAAATCTTCGATATAATAAACCCACAGCTTGGAAACGTTATTGGGGAAATTGGAAACGCGCTCATCTAAAGCACTAGTGTGGCAATCAATAGGAGTTCCAATCACCTTTTACCTCCGATAATATTATACAATTGAAATTAGAACGGGAGAAATTCCGTTCTTATTTCGTAATTATTATTTAACCATCTGAACGGGTCAAAATTGTATAAAATTAATATGGATTTTGTTTGATACACCGCGATGAATTATACAATAATCAAAACGATTAATTTTGTTTGATACACCGCGATAAATCGCGGTGCTACGGGAGATGAATTGCGGGATTATTCGGTGATGGAATTTACAATGGCACGAATTGGATTTTTCGCTACTTCAACATCTTTAATAATTTGAACTGCCTGCGTTTTCTGTTTGGCATTCAATCTTACAATATCATTCAATCCCTCTAATGCTTCTTTATCACGACCGGCTTTTAAGAACGCCAGCGATAAGTACCATTTACTCAGGTGTACATTGTTGAATTCCTTGAAATTCTTAACCGCCAATTCTAAACTGTTGATAGCTAAATTATCAAAGCCTGTTTTTAAATAGGATATACCTAAATATAAGTTATAATAACCTTCTTCTTCAGCTCTTGGTTCAATGTTTTGAAAACCTTCTATGGCAAGAGAGTATTCTCCCTTAACATAATACTTCATAGCAATCTGGCTCAATCCTGTTGAGTCGATATAATTAGGGTCGGTAGTCCAGTAATTCAAACATGGTTTGAAATTTTTTTCGTAAATTCCAACAAGCTGGTCACCGGGAGCTCTAAATTGCTCACTAATAAACCAGGTCGAAATACTTACCACAAATAATACTACCAGGTAGAAAAGAATTTTGATTGCACTTTTCATTGCTACGAATTTATAGTTTCCAAGTCAATTTTTTGCTTAATATCAATTTCATTTAAGAACTTACCAATACCCCAAATAATATCTTCGTGCATAAACGTATGAGCACCATCAAATACCAAAATTCTGCTGTTTTTTTCTGTCTGAAATAATTTGAGTAATCCTTTCATGGGTGTTACGTTATCATATTTTCCTGCTATAAATAAAATTTCAATTTGCTTTGTTTGTGCCAATTTGATACAATTCCGCCAATTAGGAATGAAATTTCGCATTACTTGCCAGTTATTGTAAAGTCTTGTCGATTTTGAAGAATCTTTCACTTGTAAGCTCGCAACTCTTATTTTTTCTTCTGATAGGATTTTAGTGTTTTTGATAAAATTTAAAATTTTTTGAAGCCCAATATTTTCTTTTGTGTAGAACCTGAAAATCATTTTACCCAATATTGTATTAGTTGAAAAGGCAAATAGTCTGGAAAACCTTTCCGGTGGCGCCGACATTACTATCCAACCTTTTACCGAAATTGATTGGGATTGGATTGCTGCTGCTGCTAACCAATTTCCATAACTAAAAGCTCCTATCACAATATTTCTGTTTTTGAACCCAAGAAAATGGATTAATTCGGACAATGTCGCATTAAAATCATTAATTTTTAAGGGCTCCTCTTTTTTGAATGCTAAACTATCTCCATGCTCCAAATGGTTAATTCCTAAAATACTATAATTAGGTTTTAAATTTTGACTGAAGTAAGCAAAGTGCCGGGCACTTTGACCATAACCTGGAAATAAAACAAGCAAGTTTTCACCACCCTCAAAAAAATAATAACCTAGCTGAATTTGCTTTCCTCTGAAAATCTCTTTTTTAAAATCAGCCATCTTATTGTTTTACGCTTGTTTTTTGAATGTGTAAAAATACTTTTTAATTATTATTTCAATCAGGAGAAAAATCAAACTACATTTGCACAATTTATACCAATTCCAAAGCAAAGGATTGGTTTCCTTTACACCTCATAAAAAGAAATATGCCAAAAGATTTAAGCATCAAATCAGTATTAATTATCGGTAGTGGTCCCATTATTATTGGTCAGGCTTGCGAATTCGATTACAGTGGAAGTCAAGCTGCTCGTTCATTAAGAGAAGAAGGCATCAAAGTAATTTTGATTAACAGCAATCCGGCAACTATCATGACAGACCCGGTAACTGCAGATCATGTTTATCTTTTGCCCTTGGTTTCAGATTCAATTGAAATCATTTTAAAAGAACATCAGATTGATGCTGTTTTACCTACAATGGGCGGACAAACAGCTTTGAATCTGGCAATTGAATGTGAGGAAATTGGTCTTTGGGAAAAGTACAATGTTCGCATGATTGGTGTTGATACCAAAGCAATTGATACCACTGAAAATCGCGAGAAATTCAGACAAAAAATGATTGAAATTGGTGTTGGTGTTGCGCCATCTAGAACAGCTAATTCATTTTTGGAAGGAAAGGAAATTGCTCAGGAAATAGGATTTCCTTTGGTTATCAGACCTTCTTATACTTTAGGCGGAACCGGAGGGGGTTTTGTTTGGGCTAAAGAAGAATTGGATGCCGCTTTACAAAGAGGTTTAACTGCTTCACCAACGCATGAAGTTTTGGTTGAAAAAGCAGTTTTTGGCTGGAAAGAATTTGAACTTGAATTACTTAGAGATCAAAACGACAGCGTTGCAATCATTTGTACCATCGAGAATTTCGACCCAATGGGGATTCATACAGGTGATTCAATTACAGTTGCTCCTGCTATGACTTTAAGTGATACCTGTTTCCAACACATGCGTACTTTGGCTATAAAAATGATGCGTAGTATTGGAAATTTTGCAGGTGGTTGTAACGTACAGTTTGCTGTAAATCCTGAAAATGAAGATATTATCGCTGTCGAAATCAATCCTCGTGTTTCACGTTCCTCAGCTTTGGCTTCAAAAGCCACAGGTTATCCAATTGCAAAAATTGCTGCTAAACTGGCTATTGGTTATCATTTAGATGAATTAAAAAATCCAGTTACCAAAACAACTTCAGCTTATTTTGAACCGGCAATTGATTATGTTATCGTAAAAATCCCTCGTTTTAATTTCGATAAATTTAAAGGCGCTAACAAAACCCTTGGACTGCAAATGAAAGCAGTAGGAGAGGTGATGGGCATTGGAAGAAGTTTCACAGAGGCTTTCCAAAAAGCAGTTCAAAGCTTAGAAATCAAAAGAAATGGTTTAGGTGCCGATGGTTTCCAACAAAGAAAATTGGAAGATATCGTTGAAAAATTAAAGAATCCTAGCTGGGACAGAATGTTCGCAGTTAAAGATGCTTTGAGTTTAGGTATGCCAATTTCTTCGCTTGAAAAAATTACCAAAATCGATCGCTGGTTCCTGAATCAGATTAATGATATGGTACGTTTGGAGACAGATACCAAACGTTTTAACCTAAAAAATATCCCGAGAGAATTAATGATTGACCTGAAACAAAAGGGTTATTCTGATATTCAGGTAGCTTATTTGTTAGGAAGTGATATCACCGAAGATGAAGTTTGGGATTTG
>JBIPMI010000329.1:0-3365 GCA_044369215.1 Bacteroidia bacterium
TTGTTCGAATAAGGCAATTCCTGCAATACATGAGTCATCTTCCTGCACATCCTCCCCTGCTAATCTTTGAGCCAATGCTCCTGCAAACAAGGTATCTTCGAGGTTGTACTTGTCTTTCCAACCTGCGCATAATAAAACTATTGGTCGATTTTTTTCAATAAGATACCTTTCAACTGCATCTATATTTAAAAAGGAGCCTATCACAATTTCTGCTGCTTCTTGTTGCCTTGCTAATTTTATTGCTTTTGTGCCATTGGTGGTTGTAAAGGCAATTTTTTTTCCCTCAATCAAAGGATTTAAAAACTCAAAAGGAGAATTTCCCATATCAAAACCCGGAAGTTTTTCTGCATTACGTTCTGCTGCTGTTAGAAAATCAAAATCCTTAAAAATGCTACATTCTTCGGGAGTAGAAACTGGCAAAATTTTATCTATTCCGGTTTCAAAAGCCACACACATGGTGCTTGTAGCCCTTAATATATCAATCACCACAACCGTTTTTCCTTTTAAATCATACAAAGGCAATAACTTCGGAGTGTATACAATTTCTATGTTTTTCATTGGCCGGCAAATTAATCAAATTTAGCCACTACCTCATTTGTATGAACAAAAATTGGAAAGCAACAAGAATTCGCAATAAAACAAAACTCATGTGCACGATGATTTAATTCTTTTGCTTTATCGATTTGATGAACATCTGAAATTACAATTTCAGGTCTCAAATGCACTTCGGTAAATTTACCTGAACCATTTGCCTCCAGACTCAAAATTCCGGAGGCTTTGTCTTTGTATGAATGCACGACAATTCCTGCATCCGAACATAAATGCAAATACCAAAGCATATGGCATGATGATATACTGCTCAAGAATAAATCTTCAGGATTGTACTTAGTTCCATCACCTCTAAAAACAACATCAGATGAAGCATGTAAGACTTCTTTCCCTTCGACCAAAATATCATGAGCACGACTATAGCCTTGGTAAGATGAAGTTCCAGTTCCAAGATTTCCGGTCCATTGAACTTCTATTTGATAAACATGATTTTTCATGGTTTTAACTGATGAATCTATAAACAAAGCTAAATGTTTTCAAGCATCAAAATGAAATGAAAACAAAAAGCTAAAACGCATTTTAAACTAAATTATTTTATTGCAAGAAAGAATAATACCAGAATGTAACAATCTGATTTTATTGTCGTTCTAATCCCATAAAAAAATGAAACATGCGTACAAAATTTTACTTGCTGATGTTTTTACTACTAGGAGGAGTAAGCATCACAATGGCGCAAAGCCATGAAAAAACACTTCAAATTCACTTCGAATCTGATGAGTTTGGTTTAGACAAACAAGATCGTGATGAACTGAAAAAACTCATTCAGGAATTGGGCAATTCTTCTTATCATGAAATTACTATTACGGGTCATACAGACCATGATGCCAGTGAAGAATACAACCAACAATTATCAAACCGCAGGGCACAACAAGTAAGAACATTTTTAGGCGAAAACGGTATTCAAGAAAACCGCATTTCAATGAATTGGTATGGTGAAAATAAACCCAAAGCCAGTAATACAAAAGAAAGCGGTAAAAAAGAAAATAGAAGGGTTGAAATCAAAGTAAAATTGTATGATTTCAAATCAACATCAGATGTAATTAATCAAGTTGGAACCTCTAAAAAACAATCCTTTGTTATCAACCCAAATAAAGAAAATAAAATCATTGGTGAAAAGGGAATTGAAGTGAAGATACCCGCAAATTCGCTAGAAACTGAAGATGGGAAACCAATAAAGGCCGGAAATATTAAAATTGAATTGACTGAAATATACTCAGATGCTGATGCCATAACCAAACAAATTTCAACAAGTTCGGATGGAAGAATTTTAGAAACCGGTGGCATGTTTGAAATTAATGCAACACAAAACGGACAAAACTTAAGGCTAAAGAATGGAAAAGAAATGAAAATTGAAATGCCATCAAAAAATATAAAAGATGGCATGAATGTTTTTGTAGCAGAAAAAAATTCAAGTGGAATTACTGAATGGAAAATCACACCAAATACATTTAAAGTTGAATCAAAACCAAGAATAAAAATACCTTTTACAAAGGTAAATTCTAAGTTATTTTTGGCAGGAAGGAAACCTGAAATAAATAGTCAATTCAAAAACATCAGTTTCTTATACAAATTCCCCATTCCGCCCAAGTATCCAGTAATTCCAGCAAAACCCAAAAGGTATGAATTACCTAAAAAGGAGGTTTATGTTTCATTTTTAGAGAAGTTTTATGTCGGTAAAGCAAAACGAGATAAACGTTATCAGGCAGAAGTAGAAAGAAGAGAAAATTTATACCAAGCCAAATTGAAAACTTATGAAAGAAATTTAAGTCGTTATGTTGCATCTATTGAGAAATATAAAAAAGACTCAATTGATTATGAAACCAAGGAATATGAGAAATTTAAATCTTGGTTAAACAAACAAAAAGAAGCTTGTGAATTCAATATTCAAAAATTCGAAAACCATGCATATAACAATGCTTTAGAAAAGTTTGTTGCAGAAAACGATAGTAACAATTTAACAGCCATTATCCCGAAATTTTATTTAACAGGTTTAGCAAAGGTAAGAGCTTATAAAGTTTCTATTCTTCAACACAGTTATTGGGCCAAATATAAAATTGAACAATTAGAAAATTTAAGTCTCATGGATGCAACAACCAAATATGGTTACAAATCTCATATCAATATACAATACACTCATTCAGTAAGAGATCAGGGACAATTTGAATTCAACAATAGTTTAATGGAGCAGTTTGTAAATAAGGATGAAATTAAAAAAGAACTAGAAATGGCAGAAGATGATATTTTCGAAAAAAGGAAAAACCTTGGCTTGCTAAATGATGTTGCGGCAAGAATGGTTTATTCAGCAGCCTTATCAAAATTTGGAATGTATAATTGCGATCGATTTGGCAATACACCTCCGGCCATGATGGTTAAAATTGATATCCCATATACAGAAGATGCACAAATATACTTTCAGATTAAAGGAGAGAATAGTTTGATTTATGCATATAGAAATGAGAAAGGTTACAATATAAAACTGCCAAAGAACAAAGAAATAGTTGTTGTCATGATGAGTTATGATAAAAAATTAGGCCCCTTATTTTTAAAGGAAAGCAAAAATTTCACATCAGATACAAAACTTGAATTGAAGCCCGAACCATTCAATTTGAAGGAAATTAAGTCGGCATTGGCTGCACTATAGATGAAGAAAGCTCTATGAGGGGTGGATTATCAAACTGAAATCCACCCCTTTAGGGAATTTTTCCGAAATAGTTTGCAGGTTCCAATAATTTTCCTATTTTTGCATCCCTAAATCG
>JBIPMI010000330.1:0-3359 GCA_044369215.1 Bacteroidia bacterium
ATATGAAGAAACATCCCCCAAAACCAACAACGCGGACCTTTGGTCCGCGTTGTTGGTTTTGGGGGATTTGGATTACAGCATTTTTCTATAAACATGCGACACCCTTCAGGGTCATTAATTTCATTGAATAGAGCAATTTATTTCCTAACTACTTATTGAAAATAATTCTCAATACATATACTGGATTTATAAAAAATACTTCTGGTATGCATGCGGATAGTCGGTTTATCATGTTATTTTAATGTTCTCAGGATTCTTAAAAATGTCTACTTTTTCTTAAAAAGTCTCTTAAAACTTTTTTTTAAGTATTTTTTAGGTTTACTTGTAAATGATTTATTAACCCCTGTAAACCAATTGCATGAGAATAAAACTACTTCTACTATTTCTTGCATTTCAGCTTCAATCATTTTCCCAAACAACTTATGTATGGGTTGGTTCTAATAGGGCCGATTTTGGTGTAGCTTCTAATTGGAGTCCCGCCAGAACTACAGCTTTGGTAACTGATATCCTTCATTTTAGAAATAATGTAGGTGGAGATACTTTACTTATAACCAATTATGGATGGGGTATAAATTCACAAAGTAATGCAGCACAAATGTGGGTTGAGTCGGGTAAAAGTATCATTTTCGAAGGACAAACTTTTCCCAACCAAATGTATGGTGCTTTATTGGCTTTATATGGTGGTGATGGGCCTGTTTTAGTTGTAGATTCTAATGCTCACTTTGGTTTATATACACCTGAAATTTCATTTTATACTTTTAATCCAAGAACCTTTGATATAAATCCTACAACTAAGTCTGAAGTAATAATTAATGGAACCATTAGTGTCAAATCTCATTCTACTATTTCTCCGGGTAATATCTATTTCAAAAACAGTGATATTACCTTAAATGGTTCAATGAATTTACTCTCAACAACACAGTTTGTGAATGGAAATTTTCAAGGAGTATTTATTGCAAACCAACCCGGTTATACCTACTTCGGTAATCCAAATTACAATTCAAAGCTGAAGGTTTTTGGAAGAATAAACTTTATTGGTGGTGGCGACCAGTTTGTAAATGCTTGTGATTCTTGTATTGAATATCGCAATGGTTCTAAAGTCATTCTTAATTATTCTGATAGTTTAAGCAGAAACAACTTTACAGGTCATTTTTTTGATGGTTCCGAAGTTCAGGTCTTATCACTTCCCTCTAACCAGGCACATGTGATTCAATTTCCAGATAGTATTTCGCATTTAAAAATTAACTACAATAATAACAATGCTCCTTTACGAATAGTTGCTGCAAATACTTATTACAACTATTTAAGAAAAGATGTTTTAATTAAAGGGAATGTTCAAATTGCTCAAACAGGGAACAGTTTTGTACAGTTTAATTTAGGCGATAATTATGATGCCACTATTCATGGAAATTTGAATATGGATGGAGGTAGATTAAAAGTCATAAACCAAGGATTAAGTTTTCAAACTACTAGGTCTCGTTTGTTTTTATTAGGAAATTATGTGCAATCAGCGGGTGAATTATTGTTTGATGGTATTGCGCAAAGATTTGGTTTGGTGTATGTAAAAGGTAATTTTTTTAGTAATAGTGGATTCATTAGAAATATTGGACAATCGGTTAACTCTAGAATAGAATTCAATGGGAATACTACACAAACATTATATTTCAATAATCCTGTTGATGATTCCCTTCAATTTATTTTTAACAATCCGGCCGGTTATGTATTAGTCAATAATTTAAACATTGGAGAGCAATCATTAGCCGAAATTCATAAAGGTAGTTTCTCTGGAAATGGAAGAATTGATTATTTTGGGTTATCTGGTTTAAGTTTTAAAAATGAAACCGGGATATATCTAACCAACAATAAAATTTTATCACCTTTTTCTACTCCGGCAATATTAACTATTGAAGGAGCAGGGGGAATTCAATTACATGCCACAAAAAAAATTAGCCATGCTCTAAATTTATTGAATGGTAAAGTTTATTTAAATAATACTGATACACTTTATTTAGGTAGTTCGCTTACCGGTTCAGGACAAATTCAGTTCAATTCAAGTTCCTATATCATTGGTAAATTTAGTAGATGGATATCAAGTGGAATAGGAGTATATGATTTACCAATTGGCAGTAATTTAGCAGACAGAAGAATTCAAATTTCGTATACTTCAAGTAATGCTAATTCGACTTATTTAACATCACAATTTATAAACGCACAACCTGGCGTTTTGGGTTTACCCCTTTTTCAAACAAGTATTACTATCAACAAAACAGGAACTGAAGGTTATTGGAGAATTCATGCTGCAAATGGATTTGTTACCGGGAATTATAATATTCATGTCTTGGCTAAACAATTCGGAGGGATTCAAAATGTGAGCAATCTGGTTTTAATCAGAAGAGAAATGACTGGGAGTCCTTTTCAGTTATTAGGAACACATATAAGTGGAACCGGAAGTGTTGATTCAGTGGTATTGGGTAGAAGTAATTTAAACGTTTACGGAGATTTTGCTTTAGGTGGTGATATGACTCAGAATCCACTTCCTGTTGAACTATTGAGCTTTGCTGGGAATTATAATCAAGCAAGACAAAGCGCAGACTTAAACTGGATAAGTGCAAGCGAAATTAATGTGTTTAAATATGTTGTTGAACGTTCTTTTGATAATGAAACCTGGACAGCACAAGGTGAAGCTCTTGCCAAAGGAAACTCTTCAAAAAATACATTTTATAATTTTAATGATGATTTCAATACCAATTTAAACTTTGCTTATTACCGTCTAAAAATGCTTGACTTAGATGGAAGTTTTGAATACTCAAAAACCATTTTAATTCAAAATGAAAACAATACTGACTTTGTTCTATATCCAAATCCTACAAGCGGCGAAACTGTTGAATTAAAAGAATTAACTCAAGTTGAAATAACAGACCTAAGTGGTAGAAAAATCTATGAAGGATTTACCAATAGAATTGATGTGAGTAGTTTTACAAAAGGCGTTTATTTGGTTAAATCAGCATTCGGTACTGAAAGACTTTTGGTTCAATAAACCTAGTTTTTTATTAAAGTAAGAATAACGCATTCGTGACGTTAAAAGGCGTTTTAATGAGGGAGTAAATATTTTTGTGTAAGTTACTAAAAGGTAGATGTAATAGGTAAAAGAATTAACTTTATAAAACCATTACATCATGAAAAAACAGAAAGAGGAGAATCCAATGAAAGCCCTTGCTGAAGAGATTTTCGGAAGGGTAAAAGACAAGAAGGAATTTAATAATATTCTTTCAGAGCTATTTAGACACGGTATTGAAACGGTTCTAAAATCAGAACTAGACGAGCATTTAGGTCATCCCAGGAATGAAGAAAGTTCTGAT
>JBIPMI010000063.1:0-11209 GCA_044369215.1 Bacteroidia bacterium
CGACTTACGTTCAATGGAATATCCGGTGAATCAATCACACCTTGCAACAACATTAAGAATTCCGGTACAATTTCCTGAACGCTATCAGTTACAAAAACCTGGTTGCTGTATAATTGAATTTTGTTTTTCTGAGGTTCAAAATCGTTTTTGATTTTAGGGAAATACAGGATACCCGTTAATTTGAAAGGAAAATCTACATTCAAATGAATCCAGAACAAAGGAGTTTCGCTGAATGGATACAATTCTTTGTAGAAGTTTTCATAATCCTCTTTTGTGCATTCTGATGGAGCTTTTGTCCATAAAGGAGCAGGATGATTAATTACTTTTTCTTCGTATTCGATTTCAACAGGAAGGAATTTGCAATACTTTTCAAGAATACCTTTGATTCTGAAACTATCATTAAACTCTAAAGAATCTTCTGCAAAATGCAAAATTACTTCGGTGCCTCTTTCTGTTTTATCATGTGCCGAAATTTCATAGCTGGTGCTACCATCACATGACCATTGAACAGCAGGCGCATCTTCTTTGTAAGATTTGGTGATGATTTCAACCTGATGAGCCACCATGAAAGCTGAATAGAAACCCAAGCCAAAATGACCTATAACCTGCGCACCTTTGTCTTTGTATTTATCTAAAAACTCTTCTGCAGAACTAAATGCTAATTGGTTAATGTATTTACCAACTTCCTCTTCTGTCATACCAATACCACTATCAATAATATGTAATGTTTTGGCCTCAGTATCTAATTTAACGCGAATTTTTAAGTCACCCAATTCACCTTTAGCTTCGCCGCTTGATGATAAGGTTTTTAATTTCTGAGTAGCATCTACAGCATTGGAAACCAATTCTCTTAAGAAAATTTCATGGTCACTGTAAAGGAATTTTTTAATGATAGGAAAAATGTTCTCAGTGTGTACACTAATATTACCTTTTGTTGTCATAAGATTACTTTTTCAAGTAGAATATCAAAGAGTATTCCAAGTGGGGTTTGGCTGACAATTTGGCCGTTGGTTGGCTGGCCGTTGGCTTTTGGCGGTTGGCTGTTGGCTGTTGGCTGTTGGCTGTTGGCTGTTGGCTGTTGGCTGTTGGCTGTTGGCTGTTGGCTGTTGGCTGTTGGCTGTTGGCTGTTGGCTGCGCCAACAGCTAAAAGCCAATGGCCAAAGTTTTTCATTGAGTATTTAATCGTAATTCATCTTAAACAAAAATACATTGACCGACTATCGTACATAGTAATATGAAACCTAATAATATCCTCTAATAAATGAAGACAAATAGTAAATGTTTTTTTGCTTTTGCAGCTGCTTTGGAATTGATTTCATTTAAGGGATAATCTCGACTAAAATGAATAAAAAAAGAATCTATAACTACTAAGAATTTTCTATTTAATAAAGAATTAAAAACCACTCATTAAATATTCCAAACCATCTTATTATCAAGCGATTTCAAAGCCAGAAGCTAGAGGCCAGAAGCCAGTGTTTTTTTATAGCTATCTCAGGTTTGACTGATTGTGGCAATATGCCAATAATGAATTACGCCCTTTCAGGGCTTGTTGCATTTCGTAATTAATGGTCTGACGAATTACGCCCATTCAGGGCTTAGATAATTTTAATTAGTAGAAAATTCCTCCAATCGTATTCTAAATTGTATTATTTAAAAAACTAAAATATAGAACCAACTAATTAGAATTACTATAAATTTTCTATTTAACAACGAATTAAAATCACTCATTAAATACTCCAAACCATCTTATTATCAAGCAATTTCAAAGCCAAAAGCTAAAAGCCAATGGCGAAAGTTTTTTTTATAGCGTAGCTATAAAAAAAACGCCCCCGCTTCCGGAGGCGCTTTTCAACCTTTACTTGAGTTATTTGCTTACATTGAATCTGATATGCGTTGGCTTAACATTTTCATCTGTAATCACTACTAAGTAATTTCCTACACTTAAATCGCTACAAACAAGTTCGATTTTGTTTTCATATAAGTTCATGTGGATTTGAACCCGTACTTTTCTACCCAATAAATCCATCACTTCAACTATAGTGTTTCTACTTAAGAATTTACATGCAATACTAAATTCACCGGTATTCGGATTCGGATACAATACATATGCATTCTGCGGTTGAATTAAACTTTCAGTAGATCCAGTACTAGTTTTTGAATCAACTTTTAATTTATCAAAATCCAATACATCCTTGTGAGGGAAATTTACTTTTATTGGACGTGCATAACCAAAGCATGTACCACCTATTACCTGAACAATCATCGTTGTTGTATCATAACAATTTTCAGATCCAACTGCAACCAATGAAACCGTATATGTTCCGGCACTTGCATAATGTTTATTGTAAATGAATGAGTGTGTTGAATCAATTGTTCCATCACCAAAATTCCAGTAGTATTTTGGAATCCATCCTGCACCTAAATACTGAGATGTATTGGTAAAATTGAAACTATTTCCAACCAAACACTGAACAGGATTTTCTGTATTAAACGATGCACTTGGTCCTTGTGCTGTTGATGGCACATACACTTGTGCAGTTGATACACTTGAACATCCGCTTGGATCGATAGCAGTTAAACTTACAGTGAAGTAACCGGTATCTGCATAACCTTTATTAGGGCTGTTCTGATTAGATAAATTTCCATCACCAAAATTCCATAAGTAGGTATTTGAAGTACCCGAACTGGTATTGAAGAACTGAACTTTATTTGAACAAACACAATTACAAATAGTATTTCTGAAATAGAATGATGAGTTTACTGAACCGACACTTGCATTCACTGTCACTGTATCTTGAACTGTTACACTGCATCCTGAATTATTTGTCATAGTTAAACTTACGATATAATCTCCATTAGCTGTGAAATTATGCGAAGCCATAGGACCGGTAGATGTATTTGAACCTGAACCAGCATCACCAAAATTCCAAGAATAAGTTTCTGAATTCAAAGCATCTGCAGTAAATACCACGTTTCTATTACATGAATTGGTATCAAAAACCATTCTACCAACTGGAATATCTTGTATTTGAATAAATCTACTAAAGGTATCTCTACAAGCACCATTAATTGAAACCATAGTTAATGTATGTCCACCAATGCTTGGATTACTTATTGTGAAATTAGGCCCCCAATTCATAAAAACACCATCCCAGAACCAGTTTGTAGCAGCACCATTTAAAGAAATATCTACTGCCTGAACAATATTGGCACAAGTTGATAAAGTATAATTAAATCTTGCTGAAGGTAAAGGATTACCAAGTCCCGGTGGTGCTGCAACCACGAAAGTATCTGCATCAAAACAAGAACCACCATTTGAACCAATCACAATTACTGTATAATTACCTGCAACAGCATAGGCATGAGCCGGATTGAATTCATATGATAAAGGCGAACCATCTCCAAAATTCCAGGTATAATGGCCTGCATTGATTGATATATTATGAAACTGAATTGCATTTGAACAAGGGATGGTATCATATGTAACATGTATCTGTGGCATACTTCCAATAGCTGCCATCAAACCAACATTTTTTTCTGCAGGACAACCATTGTTTCCAACACCACTTAAGTTAATGAATTTCCAACCTTGAGTTAAATAAGTATGATATAAAGTATCGTTGTTATTTTCTTCATAGAAACCATCACCAAAATCCCAGAAATGAGAGAGAGCTCCTGTTGAATTGTTAACGATTTCAACTCTCATTCCACATGCTGCATCTGCTGTAAAATTCATCTGAGGAGAAGGTAATACTTTAATTGTTTGGTAAGCTGTATCACGACAACCATTGCTGCCGAACCCAACTAATCTTACCTGATAAGTTCCTGCACTTGCATATTGTTTATTGAATGCAAATGTATTCACCAAATCCTGTGTTCCATCGCCAAAATCCCAATGGTAGTTCATAGTCCAGCCATTACCTAAGAAAGTAGAATAGTTCAAAAAATTAAAGCTATTTCTAAACTGACATTGTTCATCATCCTCCGGAGAAAACTGAACTACAGGTCCACCTGAATTAGCTAATACTGTAACATTTTGAGTAATTGTATCATAACAATTGGTAGTAGAACGAGCAATTAATGTAACGGGATAAACACCTGCAACTGCAAATGATTTATTTATATCTCTTATTCCAATTACAGAACTATCACTGAATATCCAACGGTAACAATCATCTAATGGCGATGTATTTGTTGATGTATTGGTGAATGCAAATCTGGTAACACAATTTCCAGGTAATGGAGCATAAGTGAAATTAGCAACAGGTGAAATTCCTATAGATGAAACATTAATTACTCTGGTAAATGTATCTGTGCAATTTTCATCAGTAATTGCAATCATAGTAACAGTATAAGTGCCATCTGCAGGATAAGTGAATCTTGGATTATTAGCACTTGAAGTATCTGTTGTTACTAGAGGAACACCAAAATCCCAGATTAAACTATCAGCATTGTCTGTATAATTATTGAATTGCATGACTGTAGTACAACCCAAAGAATCGATACCAAATACTGCTTTTAGTTTAGGACTAATATGAATTGGAATAGTGATGGTATCAGCGCATAAACCATTGTTTCTTGAGATTAAGGTAACATTGTAATTACCTGGCCCATATGGATGTGTGATATCAGCTGTTGAATTGGTGCAATAAAATCCATTTCCAAACTGCCATTCATAATCATTAGCATGGCTTGATAAATTATGAAAGGTTACAGTACCATCACAATTTTTGGTATAAGAGAAATTCGCAATTGGTGGTCCGGTATAAACCGATTTAGTAATTGAATCTTTACAACCATAAAAATTAGTTGCAATCAGCTTAACATGATAAGAACCTTCAGCGCCATACGTTTTTGAAGGATTTGTATCTGTACTGTAAGTTAAATCTCCAAAATCCCAAGCATATGAAACAGAAGCACCCGGACTTGTTGAAGTATTCGTAAAATCAAAATCGTGAGAACCAAAACACTGGTTATCATTATTGATAGTGAAGTTTGCTGTAGGAGGAATATGAACTGCAGGAATAGTTAATGTGTTAGAAGCATTTGAAGAACATGCACCAGAATCAGTTGATATAATTTTGTAAGCACCTGCAGTATTTGCAATATAATTCGAAGAAATAGCTCCCGGAATCAAAACATTGTCCTTATACCATTGGTAAGTATAGTTAAAACCTGTTGTGCTGCTAAAAGTAGATTGTTCACCTGTACAAATGTTTGTATTACCAGAAATTACTGGTGTGTTAACATCACATTTATAACCTGCATCAATTGTAGGATTATGTCTGTTAACTCCTGAATTATTTACCAAATTCATGGTAAATACCGGACTCAAACCTGTGGTAACTGATGCATCACTATTTCCATTTACGCCAGGAGAAGTATTTCTGGTAGTTAAAACTTTAGTTTGATAGTTTAATGGAAACTGAACCTGGTAATCTGCACTTTCATCAATAATGAAATTATAATGACCCGGATTACCTGAACCATCATTTGCAGTTAAGGTAGAATCGATTAATACCATACCTGCACCCATGTTTCTAAATAAATAAACCTTTAATCCATTAATTCCATTAGAAGCTGATTCGTCTTGTAAACCATTTTTATTCTCATCAACCCATAAATAATTTCCAATTGAACCTAAAGGATAATAACCTGCATCGATGGTAGTATTGTCTTTATCCTGACCTGCACCTGCAGCATTAATTGTAACAATTCCACTTAATCCACCAGCTAAAGAAGCATCATTATTGCCATTGGTTTGAGCAGTTTGATTAGTAACCGGACTCAATAAATACTCATTAAAGGCTGTTGGGAACTTCACATAATATTTACCTGAAGCCAATTCAATGAATTTATAATAACCGGGATTGCCATAAAAATCAAAAGCAGATACTGTCGAATCCATTAAAACATCATCACCACCGCCAATGGCATTGTCAGCACCGGCTCCATATAAATAAACCTTCATTCCATTTAATCCCAATGAAGCAGCCTCGTCTTGTAAACCATTTTTGTTGGCATCAATCCAAACATAATCACCTAAAGAACCTAATACCGGTAAACAAGTAGTTCTCATTCCAACCATAATTGGAGTAGTAGGTAACAATTGTGAACTATTATCAGCACGTGAAGCTTGATACATGATTGAATTATTCATTAATAAGTTGATTGGAGTTCCAACAGGAGCGCGCATCAACCAAGTTAATTCTATTGAATCTAAAGCAGGCAATACAGCTGATCTTGTTATTTTGATAGCTTTTACAGAAGTAATATCCATTGGCGGAGTTGTTGTCCATGAAGGGGTTGAACATCCACCTGGATTTGTAGCCGGATTAAAATCGTTTAAACAAGGATTAGAAGTTGTAGTATAATAAACAGTTGAACTTGGGTCGCTGATACTAACCGGACTTACTAAATTAGCAAACCACTGTGAACTTCTGAAATCACCAATAAAAGGAAACACATCAACCATTACTAAATCTTTTGCAGCAACGTTTCCTAAATTTTTGATGGTAATTTTATAGTTTACCGGACCCGCTTCCTGAGCAATTGCAGTTGTTGGGTAATAAACAAATGATGGGTCACAACCATTCTGACCTTTATAAGCTCTTAATGCTACCGCTGAAATAACTGTTACATTAACATCATCTGTTACACCATTAAATAAACCATTAGAACTATTTAAATAAGCTCTGTTGTGAATTCCTGTTGGAGGAGTTCCCGGTTCGATTACTGTTTGGAATCTGATTGCATAAGTTTTTCCGGTTGTTAAAGTTCCTAATGTCCAGTTTAAAATGGTATCATTTGTAATGGTTGGAGTGATTGAACTCGGAACATTATCTATATATAAAACAGAAGACCCCGGTACATAATTTAATCTCGAATCAAGTGTATCTGTAATTATAACTGAAGTTGCATTTACGTTTCCTCCTAAATAAGTGCTAAACTGATAAGTAATTGTATCACTTGCACGGTAGTTTCCATCCGAATTAATGATTGATTTTCCTGTGAATCCAAATACAGGTTGAGGAATCATAATTTCAGCTGAACCATTACAATTTGAATATGCATTTGAGGTTCCACCGAAGTAATAAAATCCTTCTGAATTATTTGTAACTATAGTTCCATCATCACCAATATTTGAAGGATTATAAGTAGAACCTTCTTGAATTGGAGTACCATCTTTGGCTCCTAAAGCAGCTGTTCTTGAATCACCGCAGTAACTAAAATCCTGACTTCCTCCAATAGGTAAATTTCCTCTAACAATAAATTTCACTTTGGTTACATATTCACCCGGAGGCAAAGTAATATTGACATTTTGAGTTGAACCACTTAATGCTGCAACTGTTACCGAACTGTAAGTACCTTGATAAACATATGGATTACTATTAGTCTGGTAATAAACTTCAATACTACCAGGAGCAACTGAATCAAAACCATCATAAACCGGGCGAACTTTAATTTGGCTGAAATCGATACTTTTATCAACATTATAAATAATAGTAACTGAATCTAATTCTGTATTTCCTGAATTATACCAACCATTACTAAACCAATTACATGATGTACCGGCTAAAATGTGTTTATTCATCCAATGGGCCGTTGCAGCAGTAATTCCACCACCCCAACATGCAGCACCTGGAGTTGGAGTTTCAACATTAAAACAAACATTTCCAGATTTGTTACTGGCTGAATAAGTACCTAAAGGAAGTACCGGAATTTCACCAAATAAATAAGCCGTATTACAAACCAAATTTCCAATTGAAAAAGTTGGAGAAGTATAGCGAACACTTACATAAGCTGAAGAAGAAAATGAGGTAGCAAAAGCAGATGACCATGTCCAGGTAATAGTCCTGTTTCCTGCATTGTACACTGGAGCACTTGAACCACTAAATCCCGTAGCTTCAACAAAATCAACACCGATTGGCAAAGTATCCACCAAGACAGGATTTGATAAATGAAGAGCCGCAGATGAAGAACTGGATGAAGATATACCTATTTGAAAAATCGTAAGATCGTCAATAGCACCTCCAGCAGTTTTATTTTTGTTGATGGTAAATTGGTTATTGGCAATAGCCGTAACATTTAAAATATTTGAAGAAACAGGTCCGGTACCACCACCAATATTTAAATTATTATCTGCATCAATAGTTGCAACTAAATCCGGTGCATAAGTATTTGGTGTAACTCCGTTTAAATACTTAAATTTAATTTGTAACTGACCTGTACTACCTGCAGGGATTGGGTTTACAAACACAATATCAATTTCGTTTGTACCTGAATTATAGGTAACAGAAGCAACCTGACTTTCATCGAACTCAACAGAATTTGCAAACGGACTGATTACAAAAGGTACCAAATTAGTTGGTAAAGCAATGTTTGCCCTAACATTAATACCATTAACAGTTAAACTTGAAACCTGATAATTTAAAGTATAAATAAACTGATTGCCTGTATTAACTGAAGACAAATTCGAACTGGCTGATAAACTCAATTCTACTGTTGCATTTGCATTTAGTCCCAAAATACTCAGGATAAAAAATGCATATATCTTAAAAGAGGTTATACTTCTTTTAATCATGAAAGTAAAAATTTGCATTATTTTCACATTAGCCCGCGTGGAAACGCAGGTTGATTTTTTAATAAAATGAATTAGCAGCCTTTGATTACTGAAAAAGTAACAAGACCATCCTTATTGATTCCTATTACAGCCTTACAAGTGCCGGAGGAATTGAGGTTGTAATGGTATAAGGTATTTTGTATGATTTGGTCGGGTTCACCAAACAAAAATACAATTTCGTCTCTGGTGGTGGTATGCGAACCAATTTCTTCACTTTCAATTTGAGTGTTAGTTCCACTAACTTGAAGCGCTTTAATAAGGTTTTGCAATTTTTCAAAATAAACCAGACGGTCGTAACCGGCAGCAAGTTTAAATTGTTCAGAAGTTGCTTTGTCAGCAACTTTGATTTTTGGTTCTAAAAGAGCGTCACTTTCTATGCCGGAAAAGGCTGCAAGCGCGCTTGTTAGAATCCCACAAAAAATCAGCCCAAGTAAGACCAATTTCTTGAAAGAAATTTTAGAAATTTGCATAAGTAGAACTAGTAAAGGTTGAAACAAAGATATTTAACAACCTGATACTTATACTATTTGATGCGCAAAAAATGATAATAATGCGATTTTTAATGCTAAATACACGGAAAATTGCGACAAGCGGTGGTACAAATACATCAAATTTGTTTAGTTATTATATTTTCTGTCGAAAAAATGTTTATAAAAAGATGGAAATAAGTATGGTGTGATAATTTTATTTAAGTAGTTCCGTATATCTTGTTTTGAACCCCTATTTTTGAAAAATCTCATGAAAAAAATACTAATCATTTTATTTTCATTATCCAGCTTTTTAAGCAAAGCGCAGTTGGGAGGAAATGGTGTATATAATTTTTTATACATGCAGCCATCAGCAAGAATTGCTGCATTAGGAGGTAATGCCATAAACAATCCTTCAATTGATTTGCATTTAATAGCAGGAAATCCTTCCTTATTAAACTCTGAATTTCATAACCAGGCCGCATTTAGTTATGTTGGATATTTAGCTGATATTGGTGCAGGTTATGCGGGATATACCCGACATTCAGAAAAATACAAAACCAGTTTTGCGGGAGGAATGCAGTTTGTAAACTATGGTAATTTCAAAAGGTGGGCGCCTGATGGTACTGATTTAGGAACATTCACAGCCGGCGATTATTGCATGAGTTTTACTGCATCACAAGTAAAAGGTAGTTTTCAATTAGGTGCTTCTGCCAAACTAATTTATTCTAATCTTGAATCATACAATTCACTTGGACTAGCAGCAGATTTAGCAGCCACATGGTTTAGTAAAAATAGGTTAATGGTTGCAACAGCTGTTATTAGTAACCTTGGAACTCAAATTAAAACTTATACGAATGCCACTAACGAACCTGTTCCAATGAATATTCAATTGGGGTTTTCAAGGAAATTTGAACACAATCCATTAAGATTAGGTATAGTGCTTCAACATTTAGAGAAACCGGGACAATTGTTGTATCAAATAGAAAATAGAAACAATAACAATATTGATTTAGAAACTGGTTTACCAATTTTAGAAAAATTTAGTTTCTTTCAACATGCCATGAGTCATGTTGTTTTTAATACTGAAATTGTCCTTAGTAAAAACTTCAATATCAGAGTTGGATACAATCATTTAAGAAGAAGGGAATTAGCCCTTACAGACAGAAAAGGAGTTAGTGGATACAGTTGGGGATTTGGTATAAAAATTAATCGTTTCCAGGTGCATTACGGAAGTGGAAGTTATTTAATAGGAAGAAATACAAATCATTTTAGTGTAATCACTAATATCAATGATTTTAGCAAGAAAAAGAAACAATAGTGACAAAAATAATCATTGCAATCGACGGTTATTCGTCGTGTGGAAAAAGTACATTAGCCAAACAATTGGCAAAAAAAATTGGCTATCATTATGTTGATACAGGTGCAATGTATAGAGCGGTGACGCTTTACTTAATCAGAAATCAAATTGATATTCACCACCCTGAAATGGTTGCTGAGGTATTGCCTCAAATTAAGATTAGTTTTGGTTTAGATGAGCAAACACAACAACAGTTTACCATATTAAATGGGGAAAATATTGAAAATGAAATTCGCGTCAATCCAAGGGTAGCTGGTTTTGTAAGTGATGTTAGTTCAATCAGTGCAGTTAGAAGATTCCTCGTTCGACAACAACAGGAAATGGGCAACCATAAAGGCATTGTAATGGATGGAAGAGATATTGGAACAGTAGTTTTCCCTAAAGCAGAATTAAAATTATTTGTAACTGCAGATCCCGCAATCAGAGCAAATAGAAGATTAGAAGAATTGGCTGAAAAAGGTCAGAATACTACTTTTGATGAAGTATTAGCCAATTTAGAAAAAAGGGATCATATAGATAGTACAAGAGCTGATTCTCCTTTAATGAAAGCAGAAGATTCAATCATTCTTGATAATTCCAATTTAAGCAGAGAAGAACAATTGGAATGGGTGCTTGGGTTGGTGAATGAGAAGATAGCAGCTAGCAAGTGACGTTGGCTGTTGGCAATTAGCTTTTGGCTTCTAGCAACTGGCTTCTAGCAATTGGCTTCTAGCAATTGGCTGTTGGCTCATCAACTTTGGGATTTTACTTGATTTTAGT
>JBIPMI010000331.1:0-3344 GCA_044369215.1 Bacteroidia bacterium
AAAAGCAAAACCTCAAGGTAGAAAAAGGAAAAGATAATGCCATTTATTCAAAGTGATTTTAAGGGAAATTCATTTTCAAAAAACGGTCATTTTGAAACGATTTATCCTACCCTTTTCCGAAACATTCCTGTTCCTTATCAAAGGGAAAGAATCATTTTAAATGATGGAGATTTCATTGATTTAGATTTCCTAAAAAATGAAAATTCACCTGTTCTTATTTTGTATCATGGCTTGGAAGGAAGCTCCGATTCGCAGTATATCAAAGGATTTTCGAAATCATTTTTTGACATCGGATTTACTACTGTTGCCGTTAATTTTAGGTCGTGTAGTGGAAGTTTAAACAATAAACTCCGCTCCTACCACAGCGGTGCAACTGATGATATTCATGAAGTTTTAGATTTAATCTCCAAACGATTTTCTCAATCAGAAATTTTTGCACTGGGATTTAGTTTGGGCGGAAATGCCTTGTTAAAATACACTTGCGATTTGGAACATCCACTGCCTAAAAACTTGAAAAAAGTAGCAGCTGTTTCTGTTCCAATTGATTTGGCAGCTTCTTCAAAAGCACTTGAATCCTTTTCAAACAAGGTTTATATGCAAAGATTTTTGAAAAGTCTGAACAATAAAATGAGGGAAAAGGAGAAACAATTTCCGGGAACAATCAGCACCAAAGGCATTGAAAAAATAAAAACATTCCATGAATGGGATTCAGAATTTACTGCTCCCATTCATGGTTTTAAAGACTCAAAAGATTACTACGAAAAATGCAATGCCCTACAATTTTTGCATCAGGCACCCATTCCTGTTTTGTTATTAAATGCAAAAAATGACCCTTTTTTAGCAAAATCCTGCTTTCCTAAAACAATATCGGAACAATCTGACTTATTCCATTTTATGTTATCTAATTCTGGCGGACATGTTGGATTTGCCTATTCAAAAGCAAATGGAAAATATGACCATGAAAGAAGAATTCATGAATTTTTCGGAACAGAATCAGGAATCAATTAAGTTTACAAAAAATTACAGACAGTGAAAAGTTATTCGGAACTCCTTCAAATCATCAATAAAAAAATAAGCGAAACAAGTTATGGTTCATATCCTAATGAGTTATATGAACCCATCAGTTATATGATGTCGCTTGGTGGCAAACGCCTAAGACCTGTTTTGACATTAATGGCTTGTGATATGTTTGGCAGTAATATTGAAAAAGCTTTAAATGCAGCTTTGGCTGTAGAAGTGTTTCATAATTTCACATTGGTTCATGATGATATTATGGACAATGCTCCATTGAGAAGAGGTAAGGAAACTGTTTACAAAAAATGGAACATGCCGGTTGCCATTCTTGCAGGTGATTTAATGATGATTAAAGCCACCGATTTTCTTTGTGAAACAGAAAGTACTGATTTGAAAAGTCTGGTTCTTCTATTCAACAAAACAGCAAGAGAAGTTTGTGAGGGGCAACAAATCGACATGAACTTCGAGGTGAATGAAAATGTAAGTCATGAAGAATACATTCAAATGATTAGCCTCAAAACGGCAGTTTTACTAGGAGCATCTCTACAAATAGGCGCTTTAATTGGAGGTGCATCTTCTGAAGCTTCACAACATTTATATGATTTTGGAAAAAACATCGGAATCGCATTTCAGATTCAGGATGATATTTTAGATAGTTTTGGTGATGGTTCTCAAACCGGTAAACAAGTTGGAGGAGATATTAGTTCGAACAAAAAGACATTATTGTTGATTGAATTACTTGAATCAGCTCACAAAGACGATAAAAAGTATCTGCTTGAATTGTTTAAAGAACTAGATCAAAATACCAAAATAACCGAAGTATTAAAGCTTTACGACAAATACCAAATCAGAGATTTTGCAGAATCGAAAAAGCAAACCTATTTAGATATTGCCATGAAACATTTACTTGCAATTGGTTTAGAAAAAGAGAAAACTGAAATCCTTGAAAAAACTGCTTTGGATTTAATGGAGAGGATGTCGTAATCTTCTTATACCTGAATGTTTTTCCACTTGCCTCTATAAAAAAAGTAAGTAGAAATAACGGCCATAAAGGTTTCTGCAATTGGTATTGCCCAGAAAACACCATCGGGACCAAATCCTAATGGCTTAGCTAGGTAATAAGCTAAAGGTATTTGAATAAACCAAAATCCAAGAATAAAAATCCATGTTGGTGTTTTGGTATCACCTGCTCCGTTTAAAGCTTGTGTCATCACCATTCCAACACCATAAAATAAATAGCCATAAGCTATGATTTGTAATGCTCTTGAACCTATTTCAATTAACTTAGGATCGATGGTATAAAACCCAATAATTTGTTTGGAGAAGAACACAAACAACAACATTACAATGGCCATAAAAGTACCATTGTAAATTGTACTTAATCTTACACTTGCTACTACTCTATCAGGTTTACCAGCGCCCAGATTTTGACCAACTAAAGTAGCTGCTGCATTGCTCAATCCCCATGCAGGTAAAATGAAAAATACTACATTTCTGATAGCAATCTGATAAGCAGCCGAAGCTTCAGTTCCGCCAGTTTCTGCAACCAATTTCGAAAGCACTATCCAACTTCCACTTGAGATAAAAAACTGAAATGTAGCAGGCCAGGCAACTTGTATCAATGATTTAATAAGATCGAACTGAATATTAAAATTAATCCATGATATTTTGATTAAACCTTTTTGGTTAATCAATTGATAAATCTGATAAACCACACCACCTGTTCTTCCTATTAATGTAGCCAGTGCCGCACCGAGAATTCCGTATTGGTAAATCAAAATCGGACATAAAACAATATTCAGTAAACTGGCAATCCACAGACTTTTCATGGCAATTGCAGCATTACCTGCACCTCTGAAAATTCCATTGATCATGAATAAAAGTATGATGGACAAACTTCCACCCATGAGCACTTTTGTAAAGATGACACCCTCATTAACCAATGTTTGAGAAGCACCCATGAATAACAATAAATCCTCGGCAAAATATACTCCAATGACACCGCAAACAATTCCTAAACCAATAGATAAAGTGATTGCCTGCGCGGCAGAATCTGCTGCTTTTCCCAGATTCTTTTCTCCTACCCTTCTGGCGATAATGGCTGTTGCGGCTGTGCTAATTCCCATAGCAATAGAATAGATGATGGATATTAATGATTCAGTTAAACCAACAGTAGCAATGGCATTGGAACCTAATCTGCCAACAAAATACATATCAACAATGGCGAATACACTTTCTAGACTCAATTCAAGAATCATGGGAATAGCCAATAAAAATACAGCAGAACGGATTGGAATGTTGGTATAATCTACATCCTCTCCATTTAAAGA
>JBIPMI010000332.1:0-3327 GCA_044369215.1 Bacteroidia bacterium
CCTTTTAAACCTCACTCTAAGCAGTGAGGTTTTTTTTTGACCTCCTTTTTAGGAATTATTCTGTCTTAATTTTTAAATACTTTAAGCTTGAATATTTAACTCCACAGGTCCTTAACTTAATCCTGTAAATGTTGATTTGTAAATTTTAGGCTATTGCTTCTTTTATGTACAATTTTATTAGCCTTAATTTTTAATAATACAAACCAAAAACAATTGAAGTATAAAGTATCATTGGTAAACTTTCTAAATCTTGGTAAGTATGGAATGACTCCCTGACATTAAAACAAACACCAATAATAAAAACCAGTTTTATTTCTTCCAAACGTTTTAAAATATATCCATTAGTTAAAATTCTTCGTATTTGAGTAATTAATAGAATCCAGAATAGATATTTTAAATGTTTTCTCTTTTTAAGGATTTAGAATTTCAGTCTATTCAATTGAGTAACTATACGCCAATATTTCTCAAAATGCTATAAGGCTTATTTTTACTGTTTGCTATAAATATTTATTACGAATATTCGCATGTTTACGAGAAGTATTTTTTTAAATCCAATATTTGTATTAAGAATTATTCTCTAAAAGTTTTTGGATTTTAATTACTTAATTCTATGAAATTAATGACACTGTAGGTGGTCACATGTTTATAGAAAATGCTTTAAACCAAATTCCCCGAACTCTCCACCACGCGGACCCTCGGTCCGCGTGGTGGAGAGTTCGGGGGCGGTTTTTTTCGTAGTTTATTTTCTATAATCATGTCATCCATTCCGGTTTTTAATAACTTGCCCAAAGAAACATCATGCTAATTATATTTCATTTTTGAGATTTAGTTTGATTTTAACGAATAATAATCAGCACATGAAGTTTTGATAAATTTGTTTTTAGGTAAAGATGCGGATAATCGTATTATTTATTTAGAAACAGATTAGACAATAATATAAAGTTTGATTTAATTATCTTCTATTTTAATAACTTCTTTTTTTTGATTTTGCCTTTGATTGAAAGAATTAAGTCGTCTATTTCATAACTGCAACCAAAATGAAGTTGAAAATATCCATCAGGGAGTAAATCTGTTGTCCTTCTTGTACTTGATGCATTTTTTCTTGGAAAAGCTTCTTCTAATTTTAAAGGTTTACCTGTGAATTTGTTTGTTGGCCCTGTCCAATCCTTGTTTGATTCTAGCCAGTTGTCATAATTCCCACCATACATATAACCGGTCCCCATATCATCTAAATAATCGGAACCAGTAATCACATAGCGAATTTCAGATTTGAATTTCCATTTTTTACAGATATAATTAAATTCTAATCCCGTTGAGACATTAAAACTCCAGCTGCTGTATTTTTGTAAATTAGGAAGGAAATTTTGTCCTTCAAATCCTAAAGATCTGGCTTCTACAAAAATTGCAGAATCTTTGTACCTGCTATACACTGCGCCTCTATATGGCGTATAATGAAAAATCCCAAATCCAAATGATATTCCAACTATGAATTTTCCTTTATTATTTTCATTTTTTTGATAGACTTTATTACCTAAATACCATATTGTTTGAAATTCCAATGAATGTAATTTGGTTCTAAAACTTGTTTCCCAACTACTTAATTCTGTAATACTTCCATTTACATCATTAATGTAAACAGGTGCCGACTGAAATAAGAAAATAGGAGCTGTTGGGTCATGCATTCCTATGTTGGTTCTATAATAATTTGCTCTTAATGAAAAATTGCGTTTGATGTTATATTGTAGATATATGCCGCCAGTCCATTCCAAACATCCTGGAACTCCAAATTTGTGCTTAACGTCTCCTGCAAAAGCCGAAAAACCTCCCCATACTCCAAATTCATAATTTGATTTTAAAATATCAATTTTAGCTACAAGAATAGAATCTAATTGTGTTTTAGTCTCTAATATTTGAAAGCTATCTCTTAATATTTTTAAACTATTATCGATTATCGGCAACTTTAAATTGATACCATTTTGTAATTTGATACTTACCGGATTGTTTTTATAAAAGTAGGATATTTGCGTCGAACCGGATACTATTTTCTGTTCGAAATTGATTTGATTGCCCATAGTATCCTTAACTTCAACCACCTTACATTTCAGATATTCCAATTCAATTTTTCCAAGATTATGTATGATAGTTTTTACTAAACATAATTCTTCGCTCCATTCTTCTATTTTCTTTGATTCATAAATTACTTTTGGTAAACGAGGGTCTATGTAAAAATCAAAAATTGGTCTTTTATTGGGCTCTGAAAATATTCTTTTTATTAATATCGAATCTGCACTTCCTGAAATTGAAACGCCAATCTCGTTTGCCTCAATTTGATTTCGATGAAAGAGAAATTCTCCTGCATAATAATTGTTCAGCTTATAAGAGTTTGATAAATTTAAGTGTAAAACACCTAATGAATTGTCTGTTCCTGCAAAATAATTCTCGAAAAATGCCAGTTGATCCAAATAATAGAATAAACCTTTATTACCAAATTCCTCTAAAATTACACCAGAACCATTGTTATAAAATTGACTATTCCTAAGACTAAAATAAATTCCTTTATTTCTTTGATCCAAAATTGGTGCTGAAACATAAATGCTGGACTCACTATAGTTACAATTTGAAATTTTGATATTTGAAATTGTTACATTTTTTCGGTACCAAAATGGCTCAAATCTGATTGCTTGAACCAATCCTTTGAATTCAATGAATTCAATATTTATTGATTGTTTATTTGCATTTCCATTTATACTTAAACCAATTCCGGGACTTTGTTCAAATTCTGAAATTATTTGAATTGGATTTTCTTTTGTTCCTAATAAATTTAATCCTCCTTCGATCCATATTCTGGTTTCTGGTGATAATACAATTACTGTCCCAGGATTTACTTTAAATGTTTGATTTTTGAAAATGGTTAAAGTTTGCTTTATTCTTAAAGTATCCTGTCCAAAACTACTTAGGTAAATAAAGATACTTAGGACCAATAATAATTTTTTAGACGTTTTCATTTTAAATAATTTGTATGATTATTGGTTGATCTTTTTTAATGATTTCAATGCCTGATTTATATTCAATCGAATGAATAATTAAATATTGCATTTTCTGTATTTCTTCTACATTTACATTTAAAATTGTTCCTCTAATATTTTCAGTTCTTCCCCCAATTCCAACCCATTTTACTTTGAATGATTTTATTTCAAATACATTGCTTTCAAAAGATGGATGCATGGCAATTAACTCCAGTTCACCATTTTTAATAAATCTCTTTTTGCTAAGAACATTAGAGGATAAATCTTTAATTCTTATTAATGGTTTTGGTAATGGTTTTGC
>JBIPMI010000064.1:0-11106 GCA_044369215.1 Bacteroidia bacterium
TTATACTTTTAAGGGAGCTACTCAATAATGAGTGTTAAGGCCGTAATAAAATCTAAATTACTAAATATTAACACTCTAAATTTCTTTTGAAGGAATTTTAAACAGATAATGATTCTGTTTGTTTATAATTCAAAACAAGCTTTAATTTGTAATCCTATTCGTATGAATCAAACAGAAAAAACAATAGAAAAACCATTAGAATGTCCTATTCCTCACAAGGAAAGAAAAACATTCATGACTTGGGTTAAAAAACTTGGTTTTTGGGGATTCATGTTTTTTCTAATGAAAGGCTTGATTCTTTACATTTTCATACCATACCTCATTGCAAAAGGCTTTATCGGAAAATAAATTTCAGATTATATTGGTTTTCGTGTTTCTTTCCTCACTGGTTAGTTGGACAGAAAGAAAACCACTTGCAGAATCAGAGTATTCTTCTCTCTATTATATTGATTCAAATCTGGTTCCTTTTTATCCGCAGATTATCGTTTATACAAAACCTGCATTCGATTCAAAACCATTATTTAAAACCAAACACTTTAATAATAGCTTCAGACTGGTTGAGATTTTAGAGTTTCCAAAAACAAATTTTCATGGAATTTTAGGTAGATGGTATAAAGTTTCGTTTGTTTTAGGGGGTAAAAAATTTCAAGGATTTATTCCTTCACAATCTCTAGCAAATTGTGTTGTTAAAGAATCTGGAAAAACCTATTTGGTTGGCCTCAATTCTTATTTGCCAAAACCCATTCAAAAATACCAGGCATCTTTGAAAGTTATTGAAAAAGGTAACTTAATTAAAGAAATTCTTTTTGAACCCGTTAGTCAATACAGCAGTAACGAAAACGACGAAAAAAGTGGAGAATATGCTTGTTATAGCCAGATTAATATTTTTGATAGTTTAGGTTTAAAAGGAATAGATAGAATTATTGAAATTAACACCGGAGTTGAAGCTTGCGGATATGAAGGTGGCAGCAATTTCTTCCTCATTAAAAACAATAAATTAATGAGTCACCTGAAAACCTATGCGACAGCAGACGGAGGCGAATTTTATGTTGGGTTAGATTATATTTTCCCAAATGATACACTAGGAGCAAAAGACACCCTGATTTTAAAGTATAACAACTACGAATTGGTTAATGATTCACAAGGCATTGATGAAACATCAATTGTAAAAATGAAATGGAATGGTCTGAGTTTTGTTAGAACTGACTCCATCTTCAAGAAAGAAATTGTCAAGATTCAATCAGAAGAATTTGAAGAAGATTAAATTCTAATTTCCTTATCATTGTGATATGGAAATGATTGATTTAATCAAAAAACTTGCTTCCCAATTACAAGAAGAATTAGTTAACAAAAGAAGGTATTTACATGCCAATCCCGAATTATCTTTTGAGGAATATCAAACATCAGCTTATTTAAAGGAGGAATTAAAAAAAATTGGAATTCAACATTTTGAACCCAAAGCAAATACAGGATTTACAGCCATTATTGAAGGAAAAAATCCGGGTAAAAAAATTGTGGCACTTAGAGCAGATATGGATGCTTTACCCATAAAAGAATTAAACGAAATTTCTTACAAATCTAAAAATAATGGAGTAATGCATGCCTGTGGACATGATGTACATTCTACCTGTTTATTAGGTGCCGCAAGTATTTTATTTCATTTAAAAGATCAATTCGAAGGTTCTGTTAAACTAATATTTCAACCCGGTGAAGAAAAATTGCCAGGTGGAGCCAGCCTAATGATTGCTGATGGAGCTTTGGAAAATCCTAAACCTAACAGTATTTTCGGTCAACATGTTATGCCTTTTTTACCTGTTGGCACAGTTGGTTTCAGAAAAGGTTTATACATGGCCAGTTCCGATGAATTATTCTTTAAAGTAAAAGGAAAAGGTGGACACGGCGCCATGCCACATCTTAGTTTAGATCCGGTACCTGTTGCAGCTCAGCTAATTTCTGCCTTACAAACAATCACTTCAAGATTTGCAAATCCTTTAATTCCAACCGTTTTAACAATTGGAAAAGTGATTGCAAACGGAGCCACAAATGTTATTCCTGATGAAGTTTATATGGAAGGTACATTTCGAACCCTGGATGAAAACTGGAGAAAAAAAGCACATGAGCATATTGAAAGAATTTGTCTTGAGATTGGGAAAGCCAATTCAATTGAAATAGAAATTGAAATCAGAAAAGGCTATCCGTTTTTAAAGAATGATGAAGCTATTACTCAAATGGCTAAGGAAGCTGCTATTGCATATTTAGGAGAAGATAAAGTGGTTGATTTAGATATCTGGATGGCTTCTGAGGATTTTGCTTATTATTCGCAGGTTATGCCGGCTAGTTTTTACCGTTTGGGAACCAGAAATGAATCAAAAGGTATTGTTTCAGGAGTTCATACACCTACTTTTAATATCGATGAATCTGCATTGGAAATAGGTTCAGGCTTGATGGCCTGGCTAGCCATTAAAGAATTACAAAACTAATTTCTTATAAATCCCGGAATAGAAATACTTAACCTTAATTCCGTGCTTTTATAGGTATTTGCCTGAAAATTAGAAAAGACTCCTATATCAATTATTTGAGATATATTACTTAAACCATACCCCAATTCGTAATAAATTTCTTTTTCGGGAATTTGAATGAAATTAAAATAGATGTTTTCTTTAATTTTAGTCAAGTTCAAAATTGGTAATCTTAAAAGTAAAAAACGTTTTAAAGTAAAATTCATTTGAGCAGACAAATAACTTGATTTGTTTGAATATTCATAATACCCCAGATTCATAAATCGCTCATTTAAATCTTCCATTAAAATCCATGAACGATTGCCAGCATGCATGAAATAATCAGGGAAATAAATAGTATTAGCACTTAAAAATTTTCCAAATTTCAATCTATAATTAATTCCTAACCAATGCAGTGGTTTAGAATTCTGACTAATACCAAATTCAAGTTTTGAAAAATCATTGTTTGCACCAAGTAAACCTGAAATCGCTTGGGTATACTTCATAGAAAACATTGGTTTAGAATTATAAAACGCCTCTCTTACCCTTCCTTTAATTCTATAATATTGTGAAGGTTTATAGTTGATCAAAAAGTTGAAAATTAAAGCTCTATTGGGCTCGAAATCTGCAATGAGTCCTTTTGTTTCTAATTGTGGATCATTTAAAGTGTACTCTGAGTTTACCCCTATATTGGATTTTAATCTTGGATTGACTTCTAATTTACTTCTATCAGAGAAAAGCAAATTGGTTTCTATATTTAAACCTCTGTAAATAGTTTCAGAATATGATAGTTTCAAGTAATCTTCCTGATACATTTTAACCATATTTCTTTTATAAAACAAAAGGTAAAAAGCATCAACAAAATCACCGGCACCTATTTGATTAAAATCGGAAATCAAGCTTCCAGCATCAACTTTAAAATGTCGAAATGAAAATGGCTTTTGACAATAATCGAATAATATATTACCGTATACGGCTTTTCTTTCAAATGGAAAAACTATTTTGTTCGTCATCGAAAAGTTTTTCCCATCAAGATTGTTAGTACCAAAAGAGAATTTCAAACTATACGACCATGCATCAATTGCATTTAATTTTATTCCCCTCAAAGGAGAGTTGAAGTTAAAATAATATTTTTTACTTTTACTTAAAATTGAATCGCCATAAAGAAACATATCTGTGTAATTCCTTTTCTTTGGTTTTAAAGCGGTAGAATCATTTTCCTTTTTTTGAAACTTCTCATAACTTTTTATCTCTGATTCAAGTAATACGATAGGTCTATTTTCATTCCAAAAACCAGAATCTCTTTTCTCAGCCAATGAATCAATTACCATTTCGCTGCTATCAATAACGTTGGGATTATTTTTCAATAAATCAGATTCAGCTTTAATTTTACTAGTAAGTTTAAGCATCTCAAACTTAGACAGGTTCTCCTTTTGAAGAAGTTTTTCTATTTCCTGTTGTCGTTTGGTAGTTTTAACAGGAATCGGTTTGAATTCCTGTACGTCCGGATTTAATTCCTTTATGTTTCCTTTTAACCCTTGTCCAACAAAATAGGAATGGTCTAAATTTGGATTGATTTTTATTTTGTAATTAGAAATTGATGCTAAGTACCTAAATGAACCTGAAACTCCAAAAAAAGAACCGCTTATTTGAAAATCATAAGTTTGTGGTAACCAAACAAAATTATGTCCGTTAACAGGTTCAAACCTAATTTTCGTAGAAACATCCAAGGAATTGGATTCATATTTTACATCTACCGAATGTAAACACCAAAGTCCATCAATAATAAATATTGTTCCTTTATATAAATCTCTACCTTTTCTTTTTGGCGTAATTTTAATTTTATTTACCTCCCTACCCTCTTCATAGAAAGTTCCAAGCAATTCAAATTGGTAAACTGAAAAAGCCTGCGGTGATAGCGGCGAAATTAGTTCTGTTGAACTTGTATTGTACCAATTTCCCCTGACCATTGACATTGGTTGTGGGCCTTCATTTGACTTGTACGAACTCTTTAATGAAATAACTTTTTCTTTGTAAGTTGAAGGTTGAGAAAAGCTTAATTCATTGACACTTTCAGTTAACATAGTAACGCCTTCTTTTATGTTTTGGTCTGATAAAGTTCTTCTCAACAATAATGGAATTTTATCAACTTTACCTGTGCCTTTTAAATATACTCTTGCCTGATAAGCTAGCACTTGTCTTCTATAATAGGGAGCAGCAGCAATTGCCTTTCTCATGATAAAATCAGCAGTATTTTTTTGATTTACTTTTACATTAAATTCACTAAGTTCATATACCTGCTGCTTTAATACTATTGCCAAAGGAACTTTTAAATCTTCCTTTAAATCAACTTGAATAATCTGGGTTTGATAATCAATTGAATGAAATCTAATTTCATGTTGCCCGTGTTTTAACTTCAACTCAAAATCACCATTTTCATTGGTATGAGTGCCTACTTTTTCTTTTAAACAGAATACATTAACAAAGGAAATAAGCTCACCTTTTTCATTTTTAACATTTCCCTTTAAAATTAATTCCTGAGCTGAATTTTTAAAAATAGAAAAAGAAAATCCAATAAAAAATAAAAAGAAAATCTTTGCTTTTTGATTCATAAGTAAACCACAAGCTAAAGATTTTAATCTTTATTGAAAAATATAAATAAGCTTTTTAGTTTCAAAAAACTCTTCTTTGAAGTATTCTGTAAGTGGAACTTCCTGAATATGAAGTTTTCTATTGATATCTTTAAGCGCTTTAAATTCTTCTTTTAAATCACCTCCTTTTAAAAACAAAAATCCATTGATTTTACTGTTAAAATCTTCCTTAATTTCAATATATCGGTGTGTCCATCTATATAATTGTTCAGTAGCAGCAACAGCTCTGGCCGTAATAAAATGAAATGGTTCATTTAATTGCTCGACCCTACCTACAACAAAATCAGTGTTTTCAAGACCCAAACTTTCTGAAACAGATTCTGCAACCTTAATTTTTTTTGCAATAGAATCAATCATGGTAAACTCGGCTTCAGGAAACATAATTGCCAGTGGAATTCCAGGAAATCCACCACCTGTACCTAAATCTAAAATACGTGTACCAGGTTTAAACTGAATAAATTTCGCTATTGCTAAACTATGTAATACGTGTTTTTCGTAAAGTGCATCGATATCTTTCCTTGAAACAACATTTATTTTCTCATTCCACTCTGCATATAATGATTTAAGGTTTGTAAATTGTTCCTTTTGTTGATCTGTTAAATCAGGAAAGTAATGAAGAATCAATTGCATATCTGTTAAATTTTCCATTACCAAATTTTCCTTTTTTTTGTAACAAGTCCCTTAAAACCAAAAATATAAACAAAAAATAAATACAAAATATCTAACAAAGGGATAAACCAAACTATGTTCTTCTGCTTTAATTTATTAAAAGCCATATATGAGATAACAAATTGAACAATCATTTTAACCCCGTACAATAACAGAATTAAACGCCAATCAACTAAAAATCCCAATGTTAAACCCAAACCAAGATAAAAAAACAATAACCCTGCATAAAATCCTCCTAATAAAACCTGATGTCTGATTTTGTAGTATTTTCCGGTGCTATGATGTCTTGATTTTTGTCTGTTCCATTCCTCATAAGTTTTTTTAGCATCTGTCAGTACAAAACTTTCAGGATTTAATTGTACCGAAACATTTGTTGGATTTGCTGCATCCCTGACAAACAAATCATCATCTCCACCCAATATATGTTGATGCCCGGCAAATCCTTTATGTTTGAAAAACAAAGTTTTGGTATAAGCCAGATTTCTTCCTACACCCATAAAGGCATTATTCTGCAAAGCAGCTGAAAAATAAGCCATTCCAGTGTAAGCACAATCGTAACGAATAAATAGATTAAGCAAACCGGAAGTACGTCTGTCTGGCGAATAACCTAATACAATTTCTTTACCATTTGTGAAACCGGATGCCATATGTTTCAACCAATTTTTTGAAGCCGGAGTGCAATCTGCATCTGTGAAAACCAAATGTTCATGAATTGCTGCTTTGATACCAATAGTTAAAGCAAACTTTTTTCCTGTTGGATATTTTTCCTGCTCAATAATTGTACATATTTTGAGTTTAGGATATTGTTCCTGGTAATACTCCAGTAACTTCTGACTATCATCCCAACTACAATCATTCACTACGATTACCTCAAAATCCGGATAATCTTGTTCTAAAATTGATGTTAAATTTTTCTCGAGATTTTCGTATTCATTTCTGGCGGAAATAATTACGCTAATTGGGAAATTGGGACTTTGGTTTTCAATTGGTAATTTATAAAAGGCCAACTTTGAATAAAAGAATAGGTAATATCCAATTTGGCCAAGTATTCCAATTGAAAATATTATTAAAAATAAAATCTGTAATTCACTTAATTCTAACTGCATCATCTCCACAAAATTAAGGAAGCTGGGTTAGCACTTTTTATACCAATATCAACAGGGTGTTAATTAATAGGTCAAAAAATAGCTTGAAAATCTAAAAACTAGATGAATGAACTATTCAAATCCTAATTGTTTTATTATTTGTTCTATTTGCCAATCTTCTATGGGATCAAACTCCTCTTTTAAATTAGAATTAAAAACTTTTGCCATTCCTTGCCAGTATATTGCTGTAAAGTTACCTCTATATGTCTGAAGTAATTCATAGGTAGTTTTACCGGTTTCCCTGTAAATCAATTTAATTAAAATCCTTCCCTGACTTTGGCTCATGTTTAATAAATCGTCCATAAATTGATCTTTAATAGACTTTTCTGTTCTTTTTAAATATTCTTTCCTTGCACTTTCAGATGGTAATAATTGTAGGTTTTGTTCCATCATTTGAAACCTAAAACTCGCCATTTTTGCATAAGGCAAAGCTTTTTTTACATTATTAACAAGCTTTTGATATTTCTTTTCGTAATCCGGATCCTTTTTAGCTTTAATAATAAAATCAGGCAAAACAACACTTTTTAAAGTATCGGTAGAAACTTCTGTTTGAGCAAAAATTTGGTTAAAGCCAAAAATTGAAGCTATTATTAATAAAAGTTTTAAGGTTTTCATAGTTTAAGCATACCAAATTTTATTCCAACTTATTTTTAAACCTGGTTTTCATGTAAAAAACTCCAACAATTCCCATCAAAATAAAAACGAAAGATATTATTTCAGCTTGTGTAATTCCATGACCCAGGATATTATAAGTAGTATTTACTCTAATTTTTTCAATCGTAAATCTTTCAATTCCGTTAAAAATCAAATAAGTGAAAAAGAATACACCCGGAGTTTTGAATTTTTTTCTAGAAAACCATAAAACAAACGCTAAACCTATACAAACAATTGCTTCATATAAAGGTGTTGGATAAACCGGATTAGCCAATTGAGCGCAATGATTACCTACACAGCCAGGAATTGGAATTCCTTCTCCCAATACGTTATGAGGGTATTTGTAAGACCAAAACCAATCCGGTAAAAATGCCAAAGCATCGGGTTTTGGACTAAGATTATCAATTCCCCAATCACCATCACCACTTAAATGACAACCAACACGTCCGATTCCATAAGCAATCATCAGACCAACTGCAGCTGAATCAATCATATGGTACCATTTTATTTGATGTTTAGAGGTATAATATAAAATTCCAATTGCTGCAACTATTAATCCACCATAAAAAGTCAGACCACTAAATGATAACAATGAACCCATTGGGTCAGCTGCAAATTCATCAAGGTTTTCTAAATTATGAAAAATTTTTGCTCCAAGAATTCCACCAATTGCAGCAATTCCTACAATATTTCCCATTAATTGGTAAGGATGAACAATCTTAGTGATCGTTGTTGGAGTTTTTCCTTCGAGGGCCTTGGCTTCTTTTGAAGTTGAATAATAACCAAAAAACCCACCGGCCAATGCGCCAAACCAACTACCTTTTCCTGAAAGCAAAAATTTCTGTGGATTTGAAACTAATGAATCATAATCCAAAAACATTTCCAATAATTTAAATCCTACAAAAGCATAAATAATGGTTTGTGTCGCATAATCAACTATTGTAATTTTAACATTTATTTTCTCCTTTACCTGAAAAGATTTCAAAAGACCATTTGCCTCTTTATCTTTTAATTCCTGAGATGTAAACCAATATGCAGCTCCAAATGACAAAGCCATAAAAAAACCAAAGGTCTGTATTGGTAATTGTAGGTTAAAACCAAATAAATCTAAAAGTAAATCTGAAATTGTTGGATACATGTAAGAAAATTTGAAGCGAATTTCGTTTATTAGCTTGTAAAAAAAACGCTTAAAATTATATTCCTTTGACAAATTATCAAAAATCATTAGAATCATTGATAATTAAGCAGTTTCTTTCATTTAATAATATGATATTCTTATGAAAACTAGATTTAATATCGATTTACGCTCAGATACCATCAGCTTTCCATCAAATGAAATGCTGGAATACATGCAAAATTTAAATCTCAATAAAATTGGCGATGATGTGTTTGGTGAAGATAAGTACGTAACTGAATTAGAAGAACTTGCTTCGAAAATGTTTGGAATGGAGGCCGGATTATTTTGTCCAAGCGGGACCATGACAAATCAAATTGCAATTCATTTACAAAGCGGAGCCGGAAGGGAAGTAATTTGTGATTCAATTTCACATGTTTATTTATATGAAGGTGGTGGAATTGCAGCAAATTCAAATGCATCTGTTAGATTATTAAATGGCGAAAATGGAAAATTTACAGCTGAAGATGTCTTAAAAAATATCAATAAAGAAGATGTACACTTCCCGAGAACATCATTAGTAAGTATAGAAAATACAGTTAATAGAGGTGGTGGTGCTTGTTGGGATTTTAAGGAAATCGAAAAAATTAAAGAGGTATGTGACTCTAATAAAATCAATTTACACCTTGATGGGGCAAGAATATTCAACGCAATTGTTGCCAATGATGAAAATCCACAGAATTATGGAAAAATCTTTAACTCTATTTCAATCTGTCTATCAAAGGGATTAGGTGCCCCTGTTGGCTCAGTTTTATTAGGGTCAAAATCTTTTATTTTTGAAGCTAAAAGAATCAGAAAAAGATGGGGAGGCGGAATGCGACAAGCCGGATTTATAGCCGGTGCAGGATTATTTGCTTTAAAAAATAATATTGAAAGGTTGGCAATCGACCACCAAAGAGCAAAAGAAATAGGTGGAATTTTAATTAATACAAATTGGGTTAAAACTGTTCTTCCAATTGAAACAAATATTGTAATTTTTGAATTATTTGAAAATGTCTCGTTTGAGTCATTTTTATCTAAATTAGGAGAAAACGGAATAAAAGCCATTCATATTGGTGACAATAAAATCCGATTTGTATTTCACATGAATCAAACCAATGAAGATATTAAGTATTTAAAAGAAATTCTGCAGGAAAATATAAGATTTTAATCCAAAAATCCGAATCCTATTTCGATAAGGTGTCTACAAAATGCTTCGTTTGCACCTATAGTGTGAATGTTAAAATTTACTAAATGCCTGATGCCTATTGGGAAAAGCATTAAATTGTGCAGATATTTTAATTGTGATAAAACCAATTTATTCAAAATGAATAAAAAAATACTATTGGCATTTTTGCTGTTTCTGAGTTTGAAATCTTATAGTCAGCCATTCACTAATGTGATTAGCAGCAGCGGATTAGATGCAAATCGAGCACAAATATTAGATGTTCTCGATTATAACAATGACTCTTGGGAGGATGTAATTTTATTGAATGGTATTGGCTCTACTCCAAAATTATATCGCAATATCGGAGGTAACTTTACTGACGTCACGACACTAGCCGGTTTATCAGGAATCAATTCTGTAAATGAATCATTTTCTGCATTTTCATTTGACTATAACTCCGACGGATTTCAGGATATTATGTTCGTTAAAAATGAACCATCTGGATTCATGAGATTATTCAAAAATAATTGCGGAAACAATTTTACTGAAGTTACAGGTGATTTAAATATTCCCCAAGGAATTAACTTCATAACCTCAAATACAACTGGTGATCCAAATATTCAAATTTCAGATTACGATGAAGATGGTGATTTAGATTTGGTGTTTGCACGTGTATTAAATACAAATGAAAGAAGAATTTCAGTTCTTATTAATAGTGGAGCAAGGTTTAACACAATCGATGATATAGTTACTGGATTCGGCTCAACAGTTGATCCTATTATTGTTATGTTTGATTATGATAACAACTTTAATGATGATATTTTAGTTATTAGAAAATCAGCACTGAATGGAACAGATCAAATAGACTTATACGAAAATAATAATTCAGGTGGTTTCTCTATTTTAACTTCAACAGGATTAACAAATAGCAGTAATATAGGCTTTGCTAATTTATGGGATTTCAATAGAGATGGTTTTATTGATATTTTGCTTGGAACAAAGGATGTTCTAAATCCTGGACCAGGAAATCAGAAAAACAAGGTATTCAGAAATAATGGTAATGGAACTTTTACAGACCAAACTAGCACAGTAAACACTTTCGATGCTACAAATAATAATACAGTTAATTATGTTGGTTCATACATTTTTGACTTAGAAAATGATGGTG
>JBIPMI010000065.1:0-11098 GCA_044369215.1 Bacteroidia bacterium
CAATGATTCCTGCAGCAAACAATGCAATACCAACCGGTACTTTTTTACTTGGTGGAGTTAAACCCAGTTCTTTTAATGTGTACTGAATGCTTGGCCACAATTCACTTGGATTACCATCTGAGATATTGTAAGCTTCACCATAGGCGTTTTCCGGCGCATTGATGGCACATTCCATGGCATGAATCACATTTCTTACACAGGTGAAGTCGCAAACGTTTTTGCCATCACCAACTATTTTGAGTTTTCCCTGGTGATAAGCTTCCAACATACGAGGGAATATCACCGTGTCTTCGGCTCCAATAATGGCACGTGGACGCAAGGCAAGGGTTTTGAAATTTGCTTCATTTGAATCCAATACCATTTTCTCAGCCATTAATTTTGTGATGGCATAATCATTTACCATTTTTTCAGGAAGTGGGTCTGATTCCTTGATATTAAATCGGTCTTTGTAGGTGAAGTAAATACTGGGTGTTGAGATAAAAATAAACTGCTTCACACCATTCTTTTTCCCAGCTTTTAACAGATTTTCGGTTGCCACTACATTTGATGCATAAAAATGCTCATAGAAGCCAAAAGGTGATGAAAGTGCTGCACAATGAATAATGATATCTACTTCATTTATTAGTTTTTCGCAAAAGGAATATTCTTCTAAATCACCCTGAATAAATGTACATGAATTCGCCTCCAGTTCCTCTTTTTTTAGTGCTCTTCTTGATGTAGTTATTACCTTGTAATCAACTTGATTTCCAAAATACTTAGCGGCTCGTCCTCCCAGAAATCCTGCTGCTCCTGTAATTAATATTGTCTTTTGCATCTTACCAGTATACATTAAAATTTACTTCACTATTTAATTCTGAATTTTTATCTGTTTGAAAAGCATAAATGTATTTACCTACCATATCTGTTTCATCAGAAACGAATCGTTTATCGGGGAATTCTACAAGATTGTTTTCCTGTAATTCCAGTATTTCTTTGTCTTGTTTGATAATCTTCTTAAACATTTGTTTTGCAAAGGGAATTAGCATCGGTGTTAGCCATGATACATCTAAGGAAATCCTGGCAAAGTACTCGACACCATTTTCGTTTTCATGAACAATGGCCTCAAATCTTGATACTGCTTTGTTTTCGGTATTGAAGTATTCAAGTACCGCAATTCCCGGATGTATATAAGTTGAAACTGCTTTTAACTGCTGCCATTTTTTAGGAAGTATTTTTGTTACAAATCCTTTTGCCGGTTCATGTTCGTAGTATACCTGAAATCCGTTTTCAGATTTTACTATTTTGGCTTGAATCAGGTTTCTTTTTTTCTCTTTTGTTCTGATTAATCCATCGTGAACATAATGGGTATGACTTCCTTCAAGAAAATTTTCCAGCACATTTGGTAATTGAGCAGTAATATTTCCTTGTAAATAGATCTGTGCTTTTTGTTCTGATAGTTCAGGTAATAAAGCTTCCTGATTTGAACTTAACCAAATGAGCCCGTATTTTTCACGAACAAAATATCTTTTCAACTGACAATCGATTTTGCCTTGTTTTACAGGAATGTTTGTATTGACACCCGATTCAGAATCGAAAGTCCAGCCATGGTATTTACAGCGGATTTCACCATTGATGATTTTTCCTTGAGATAAAGCCAATCCACGGTGCGGACAATAATCTTCATAAGCAAAAATGCCTTTTACAGAACGAATGATTACTACAGGTGTTTTTTGATTAACGACCTTCATGGTTGAATTCATTTCAAGCTGACTTGAAAATGCGATGGCTGTATAAAAATCAAAGTTCATATTTATTCAGAATTGGGATACCTATTTTATTGGAAACAAATTGAAGTGTCTTCCAAATCAATTTTCTTCCAAATGGTAAATGTTGTATATAGATTAAAGAATATTCAATGGATGCTTGTCCACCACGCATTCGTTTGAACAGTGAAGCACCTGAACTAAGATTAAGTAATAAACCACTTTTAAATTTATATAAAAAAATCAAATGGATTGCATGAATATATAATCCTTCTTTTTGTGGTGCATCTGTATCATAGCCAACCAAAGGGGATGTGATGGTATTTTCGATGATAAACAATCCTGCAAATGATTTGAGTTGGTTATTGTCATCAACATAACCTTGAAAGTGAATGAGCTTTTGTTCGTAAGAAATCCTGAAATAATCAATAGTAAACTGAGGATTGAATTGTGAGTATTTTACAAGGTATAATTTGTTATATAAGTCAAGTGCTTGTTCCAAGTAAGGATACATTTCTTCATGAGAAATATACCTTAGTTTTTGTTTTTTGATAAGCCTGATGTCGTTGCGATTGTTATTGTGTTTAATCCAAGTATCATAATCTGTATCATAGATATAAACTTGTCGACTTCCCAGTTTGATATGACCTTTATCTTCAAATTTATTGATGATTTGCTGATGCTGGTATTCGTTTAATGAACGGAAAATAATAGCATGTTTTGGATATTCTTTTAATAACTCATCAGTGATTTCACCAATTTCTTTTCCATCCCATTCAGGATAAGGATTGGTAGAAAGCAGGAAATTATTGACATGAATATTTTTATCGATTTTTCCCATCCGTAAAATGATATCAATGAAATTGATGATACCTAAAACAGGAATTTGAAGAAGCTTATTGTTTACCTTTTGTTTGAGTTCATCTTTTGAATAAAGCGCATAAGCAGTATGCGGCGAGCATACAAAAGAATTATTTTCTTGTTTGTGGTTAATGCTGATTGGAAAAACATATTTTTCTCCAATCTTCATCAGTTTCATTTCAGTATTTACATTACGAATGATGGCCTTTGAATTTTGCTTCAAAAACAAGACTGAAAGAGATTGATAAAAATCTTCCATTGATTCCTTGGTATGTATGGACTCAGTTTTCATCATTGTTCCATTCAATATCGGAAGTGCTTGCTTCAAGCCAGGTAATGTTTTTGCTGAATTTCAAATAGGTTATTTCAACCAAACTCAGTATTTGTAGCAAAAAAGGTTTGATATCATTTCTTTTTAGAATGACATCTTTTGCTTTTAATGTTCTGGTTTTGAAGTAGGATGGAAGATGTAAAATGAACATCGCGTATTTGATACAATACTCTGTTTTATCATGATGGATGATGGTTTCATCATTCAAAAAAGCTTTAGCCAAATTTTCATGAAGCAAATGAGCACCGCTGGTTCCTCTTGGATTACATTCAATGAAATAAGGAGTTTGATTTTCATCAATAATCACATCAAAACTTAATTGTCCCGTATAATTTATTTCTTCCCCAAAACCCTTTACATATTCGAGAATCTTTTCATTAAAAACAGGTTCAAAAAACACACCGGCTCCCTTTCCCGCTCTATAGAGTGGGTGATAGCAAGCATAGGCTTTTAAATGGCCATTGTCCCAAATAGAATAAACACATACTTCTTTTCCGCTTATTTTTTTCTGTGTTATCCATTTTGGTTTTTCTGCATCGGGAAAATGAAAGTGTTTAATTTTTTTATTGATGATAACAGAGGAAGCGAATCTTGAGTAAACTGGTTTAAACACATAGGATTCGCTGTTTTCCCAATCTTTAAAGTCGGGAAGAAGCACTGTTTCAGGTACAGGGAATCTTTCTGAATTGTATTTGGTGAACTCGAACTTGTTGTGCAATTTTAAAACGATTTCAATTGGACTTGTCCATACTTTACAATTGAATTGGTTCAAACAACTGGCAACAAAAATGGCTTCTTCACAAGTTGGGATAAAATGAGTAATGTTTTCATCTCTAATGATATCCTGAACCTGTTTAACAAACAAATGAATAAAGAATCTTGGTGATGCCACAACATAGTATTTATCTACATGCTTCGACCACCGAGAAATAGTTAGATGCAATGAGTCAATCATAATAACCCTGCAACCTGTCTTTTTAAAGCTGCGGGCCATTTCCAAAGCTATGGGAGCTCTGGCACCTGAGATTAATATGTTATGGTTCTTCGTATTCAATTTGAGGACTTATTTAAGCCAATGGTATGAAAAAAATAGAATATTTTTATTGGTTAAGCTTAAAATTTAGCTTTGAGAAATTTCTTCCGCTTTGGCATCACGGGTATTTTTTTGAATAGCAATGGCACCAAACATTCCTAAAACAAAAGCAAATACATAATAGCCTTTTTCACTTGGTAATATAACTGCATTCCACAAACCTACAATGAGTAAAACAGCTGAAAGTACAGTTGTAAACCAGCATAAACCATAGTAGATATCGGTAACAGGAAGTCCCTCCATTTTATCTCTAACACTTTTTTGAAGTGAAACTACAGCAAATAAACCAAAGAAGAGTATGATGATATAATATCCTTTTTCATTGAGTAACATTTCGGCATTCCAGATACCAACAATAAAACCAAAAAATCCAACAGCTAAGGCAATCCAAGAAGCAGCTTTAAAAGAACTAGATGTTTGTGTCATAATTTTTGAATAATTGATGAGACAAAATTGGTATTTGAAAAGCGAAGTGTTGTTGTGGAAATCCTTTTGAAGTCCGAGATTAACTTGCAAAGATTGCAGATTAGAAATCGACATTTGCGGAAAATGCAAAAATCTTACATCAATTGTTTTTTAAACAAGTTTAGACTTTGATTTAAAAAAGAAATCCTCAATCGACTAATCAATTGAGGATTTTTCTATTTAATAATTATAAACTTAAACCTTCTTTACAAATTCACTTTTTAAAGCCATGGCACCAAATTCAGGTACTTTACAATCAATATTGTGATCACCTTCAACCAATCTGATATTGTTTACTTTGGTACCAACTTTTATTGATTTAGAAAATCCTTTTACTGGTAAATCTTTAATGATGGTTACTGAATCTCCATCTTGAAGAATATTACCATTTGAATCTTTAACTACCAATTTGTAAGGGTCTTCTTCTACTTCTTGTGGATTCCATTCGTGGGCACATTCAGGACAAACCATTAAATGGTCCATTTGGTAAGTGTATTCGCATTTGCAAATAGGGCAAGGTATTATTGTATCGCTCATTTGAGGGGGAAAGTAGACTATTTTATTTTATAAAAAGATGATTTGTTTGGTTCATCAATTTTTAGTAAAACTTCCTCTAATTGATAATTGCATTTGTTTACGTTAAACTAAATTATTTTTATTCGCAAATTCAATTAAACCGGCAGTGTTCTTTAGTTCAAGTTTTTGTAAAATATTTTTTCTATGTGTTTTTACAGTATAGTAGCTTAAAAACAGTTTTTCTGAAATTTGCAAACTGTTCATCTGAATTGCAATTAGTTTTATTATTTCGAGCTCTCTTTTTGTTAGTTTTTCAATCAAAATATTTCCCTTGTTTAAGGATGGATTGTTTTCTATTTCTTGTTGCTCTAAGTTTATTGATGGTGAAACATATTGAATACCTTTATCGATACATTTTAATGCTTCAAATAACTCCTGTTTCCCTCCATATTTAACTACATATGCATCAATGTAGTTGTTTAATAGGTTTTTTATTATTGATGAATCTTCTACCATTGATAATACAATTATTTTGCACTTTGGTTGAATATTTTTCAATTTGGAAATCAATTCGACACCGTTATAATCATTCATGTTTAAGTCAATTATTGCAATATCAATTGCAATATTTTGGAATACTTCAATAACTTCTTTTCCATTTTTGGATTCAGCTACAATTTGAATATAATTGATTTCATTTAAAATTAAGTTTAAACCATCTAGGAATATTTTATGGTCATCTGCAATTAGTATTTTCATTTGCCTTTTCATTCAGGTAAAGTAATTTCAATTATAACCGTTGTACCATTGTTTCTTAATGTATCAAAAACAATACTCCCCTTTAATGAGGCAATTCTGTTTCTAATATTATTGATTCCTAAGCCGTTATTGTTTTCCTCTATATCAAAACCAATTCCGTCATCTTCTGCTATGATTAGTAGTCTTGAATTATCTTGTATTAATTGAATTGCTGCTGATTGTGCATGAGCATGTTTTAAGATATTATTTACTAGTTCCTGAATAATTCTAAAAATTTGCACCTCTACATCTTTTGTAAAAGTTTCCTTTTCAATTTGATGAATGAATTTTAAATCAATATCTGAATTTTCTTTTATTTGATGAACAAAGCGATTGATACTCTCAATTATTCCCGAATTGATTAAGCCGGGGGGCAATAAGTCATGTGAAATGCTCCTGACTTCTAAGCAAGCTTCATCAATTTGGTTAATAAGATTTTGATGTAGAGTTTTTGTGTTTTCAACCAGAAGCATTTTTTCATAGTCTACTGATTGTGCGTGAAGTTTAATCGCAGATAACTGGGCTCCAAGCCCATCGTGAAGTTCTTTGGCAATTCTTTTTCTTTCTCTTTCTTCTCCGGTTAATATCGACCAATACAATTCAGTCTGTTTTTTTTCCAATTCGCGTGTTTTAATCTCAATTTGTATGGCCAATTCTTCATTCAGATTTTCTTTGAGCGAATTTATTTCTTCAAGTTTTTGTATTAATTGTAATTGGGCAAGTTCTTTTTCATTCTTATAGATTCTGAAACGGTCAATTAATGCCAGAAATAAAACAATGCATTTAAACAACAACAGGAAAACAACAAGATTATTCGTAAATATGAATTCAGGCTCTTTGTTATTTGTAAGAAAAGTCATGAATGAAATAATCGCTGTTGCAAGCAAAAATCCTAGAATATAAAACCGGGTTATTTGCACTTTTTTAAACAAGTAATAAACTCCCAGGATACAAAGCGATATGTAAAAAATGACTATGAAATTATACATGATTCGAATGGAAACATTAAAAACTTCACCATTTTGCAGCATCATGGTTAGCAATAGCATATTCAGAATAAGAAAAACATTCAAGCTGCGTATAACATACTTATTGTAAACTTCATTTTTAAAAAATGATTTGGCAAATATGAGTCCGAAAATGATGGTGAGAATAATTGTTATTGGACCACTTTTATTTGACCATTCGCCTTGGTTTGGCCAGAAGTACTGAAATGCAATGCCACTTAAAATAGCTTGATTGATAGATAGAAAAAAAATGTATAAAGCGTAAAAATAAAATACAGAATCTCTGACAATAAGTCCAAAATAGACACTTAGGAAACAAAGTAAAAATAACACTCCTAAATAGAATCCAAATAGCAGATCTTTTTTTTCTGCATGTAAAACAAATGAATTTGCCTCTATTAGCCGCAACGGAAAATTAAGACGCCTGCCATCTGAAATTATTTTTAGCAGAATAATGTGTTTACCTTTTTCATTAACTACAATTTCAAACAATGGATTTCTGAATGGGGTTTTTCTATTAATAAATGGAATTTCATCTCCGGATTCGTCTGTTTTTAATAGTTTATTTTCCGCATAATGATAAAAGTAAATCTTATCAATTAGCGTATTATCTACCTCAAGAAAAAGAGTTTTTGAGGCATTCGAGAGATGCGTAAATTCATACTTAATTACAAATTCATTTTTATATTGTTGACTCTGAATGCCAAATAGTTTAAATGGATGAGCCTTCCATTGTATACTATCGTAATTTTTAATAGGATTGTTGCAATAAGTCGTATCTATATCAAATATTATTGAACACTTATTGGCAATATTTATTGTTGAATCTTCTCTGGAATAGGCTATTGTTTTTAATCCAAATAAAATAAACACGAGTGCGGAAATATGAATTTTCCCGCTTCTCTTTATTTCTTTAAAGTTTGAATAAAAATGTAATAAAATAATCAATTGATACTTTTATTTATATTTAATACCATGTAAGTTTTTCAAATGTAATTCCAAAATACTAATGACACTTTATCACTTATAAAAATACAACTTTGGAGGTATAGTGGCATAAGGTTTTTGATTCTTTATTTGTCTAATCAAAAACCCTTTTTATGATTAAATATATTTTACTATTTCTCGTTGTAATCTCATGTTCAGTTTCACAAGCAACAGTTAGAACTGTAAACAATTACATTACAAATTCTGCACAGTTTTCAACCGTACAGCCAGCAATTACTGCTTCCGCTACAAACGATACCATTTATTTGCATGGGTCTCCGGTTTCTTATGGTGATTTTACCATTACAAAACGATTGGTGGTAATTGGAGCCGGCTATTTTCTTTCAAATACCATTAATAATTATACAACATTGGTAGGTAATATTACCATTGATACCGTATCGGTGAATCAGGCTTTAAGCGGATTAACCTTGCAGGGATTAACGATTAACGGACAAATTTCTAATGCCGGCACAGATAGGGCAAATAATGTTTTAATTGACAGATGTAAATTGTCAACTACTTTCATTACGGGTTCAAATTGGATTATAAAAAACTCATTTGGGTCTCCATCATTTACTATTTCATCAATATCTTCCAACGTTTTAATTTCAAACAATATTTTTCAATCTTTATATTTAGGAAATGGAAGTAGTTTAATTAGTTATGCTGCTGGCGTTAAGGTTTCTAATAATGAACTTGGGGGATTGTATATAGGTTCTGGTTTTTATATTTTATTCGTAAACAATATAATTAAGAACTATACTGTGGGCTCTTACTCTATAAACAATACATTCAGCAGAAACATCACCTTTACAGATGGAGGTCCTTCAATTAATTTCCCACCCCCTAACAATACAGGCAGTGGCAATTTTAACAATATAAATCCACTGTATATAAATTATAGCAGTCCTTGGCCAAATTCGCACTATTCTGGAGATTTACTAAGTTATGATTTCAATTATCAGACCGGTTCTGTTGCCATTAATGGAGGAACAGATAGCACAAATATTGGCATATCCGGTGGTCCATACCCAACATTAACAACTAAAATATTTGATGGCAGAACCAAAATTCCATTGGTTACCGATGTGAACATTGAGAACGCTTATGTAAAACCCGGACAATCAATTCAGATTCATTTTAAGGCAAGAAAAAATAATTAAACCTTTTATGAAGAATTGTTATCTGTTACTTCTTTTGATGTTAACATTTGGTTTCGTGGCCAGTGCTCAGCAAATTACTTATGCCGAGTATTATATAGATGCTCCGGTCCAAAATGGTTCAGGTATTTCTATACCGATAACTCAGAATGGTGACTCAATTTCTCCTTCTTTTGCAATACCCTCAGCTGGTTTAAGTTCAGGATTGCACCATATCAGTATCAGAGTAAGGAATAGTTTGGGAGTTTGGAGCAATATTGAAAACAGACAGTTTACTATTCAAGAAGCAAATTACCCGGCTTTAAAAAATGGACCGCTAAAATCATTTGAATATTATTTTGATGCAGATATAAACGGGACAGGAAACAATACAAAATTTTCCTATCCAAATTTTTCTGATAGTGTAGAATCCTCCTTCACATTTTCTACGGTTGGATTGAACAAAGGATTACATACCATTTATTGTAGATTTCAGGATTCATTAGGTAAATGGAGCTTGTTTGAAGGTAGAAATTTTATTATACAGGAAGATTCTTATCCAACTGAAAAGACGGCACGTTTAAAAAGCTTTGAGTACTATATGGACAACGATGCTTCTGGACAAGGTTCTTATCAAAGATTCTCCCTTAATGGTAGTTTAGATTCTGTTCAATCTGCATTTAATCTTTCAAGCGTTGGAGTTTCAGCAGGTAATCATACCTTATACATTAGATTTTTAGATTCATTGGGAAGATGGAGTTTATTTGAAGGAAGAAATTTTCAAGTCATGAATCACCCCATTTCTAAAGTTGCTTCAGGAATTGTGGCCGCTGAATATTACAAAGATTCTGATCCAGGTTTAGGTAATGGGAATCAGATTTTTAATAGAACAATTCCAGTTGATAGTTTAAATGACAATCATGCTATCTCTACCCTCAATTTAAGTGCAGGAATTGATTCAATTTTTGTTCGTGTTAAAGATTCTACTGGTATATGGTCTCTGCCTAAATTTGTAAAATTTGAACTATGTGCAAATTCCCCTGCAAAGCCTGTTTTGGTTGGTGATAGCATATCATACTCTTGCAAAGGAATAAAATTTACTAAAAATGTCTTAGCGCTTAGTGGCGCAAACACGTATTGGAGAGGACCTAATTCTTTTGTTTATATTGGCGATACACTTCAAATAAACCAATTGAATACAACGCATTTTGGCAGGTATTACATTTATAAAGTAAAAGGAAGTACTGGTTGTGATACTAGTGAGGTGAAAATTTTTGATTTGTTAGAAAGTACGCCAATTAATCCATTGAAGTTGGGTGTCGTTTCACAGCAATCTATTTGCACTGGTGACACAATAAAACTCATTTCTCCTGTTACTGGAAATTTCAAATACTTATGGTATAAAAATCAAAACAAAATTAGTTCTGATACCAATACCAATTCGGAGCTTATAGTTTTTAATTCAGGAAATTACGGACTTCAAATTAAAACACCCAATGCATGCATTTATGCAATGGAAGATACAGCTATAACTTTTAATCCTCGTCCAAATTTGCCAATAATTTTGGGTAAATCTGAAGGAATAGTGAATGGCAAAGATGTGTTTACTTCAAGTTTAATAAGCTTACAGCATAATTGGTTTGCATGGAATGGCAATATTATAAGTCGAAATGATTCAAATTCAGTTGCAGTACAATGGTCTAATCTGGCTGTAAATGCAAGTATTAAACTTGTTCATAAAAATAATTTTGGCTGTCAAAGTGATACAGGATACAAACAGGTAGGTATTCAATTGCCCTATTTTAATTCAGATTCAGTGTTCTTAATCAATTCAAACACGAATAAATTGAATATTCCATTCCAAACTAATTATAAATGGAAAGTATCTTCAAACCAATCTTGGATGCAGATTGATAAAGATTCTATTGGTGTGGCTGATAGTTTTCAACTAAATATTGATGCCAATAATCTCAGTGTTGAACGCAGCGGATTTATAAGGGTCGAAAACGAATTTTTATTCAAGCTCATTAGAATAACACAATCCCCTTTGCCTTATTTCAATTCGGATTCGGTGTTTTTAATCAATTCCAACACGAATAAATTGAATATTCCATTCCAAACAAATTCTAAGTGGAAGGTATCTTCAAACCAGTCTT
>JBIPMI010000333.1:0-3300 GCA_044369215.1 Bacteroidia bacterium
AGAAGATAATTAATGCAACTCAATTATAAGGAATATGGCAGTGGAGAACCACTCATTATTTTGCATGGATTCTTAGGTTCACTCGACAATTGGCATACACTTGCCACAAAGTTTGGTGCCTATTTTAGAACATTTGCTATCGACCAAAGAAATCATGGAAAATCATTTCATTCTGAAATACATAGCCTACAATTAATGGTTGATGATTTGAAAGAATTTATTGAATTGAATCAATTAACAAATGTAAACCTGCTTGGTCATTCAATGGGAGGAAAAGTAGTAATGGAATTTGCACTACAATATCCTCAGTTAACTAATAAAATAATTGTTGCAGATATCGCCCCAAGGAAATATAAACCCGGCCATGATGATGTATTTTCAGCTCTACATGCAGTTGATTTAACAAAAATTGAAAATAGAAAACAAGCGGAAGAAGTCATGACTCCATTCCTACCCGATTTTGGTGTGAGGCAGTTTGTTCTTAAAAATCTTGATAGAACTGAAAGTGGTGCTTATAAATGGAAAATGAATTTAAGGGTGCTTTACAGAGATTATGAAGAAGTAACCAAAGAAATCGAAAGCAACAGAAGTTTTGATAATCCGGTTTTGTTTTTGAAAGGCTCTAATTCACTTTATATCAAAGAAACTGACATTCCCAAAATAGCGGAATTGTTCCCTTACTTTAAACTGGAAACTATTGAAAATGCCGGACATTGGTTACATGCAGAGCAACCTGAAAAAGTTTACCAATTGGTTATGAATTTTCTGGAAAGTTAAATTACCTCAAACGAATTCTTCTACCCGATTTGATTTTAGTCTTTACTGAAATTTTATTCAGCTTGGAAAGTCTTTTTGCACTTACTCCATAACGATTAGCTATTTTAATAAGCGTATCATTTTTCTTTGCTTTTATGTATTTAGGCGTTTTTGCTTTTAGTTTAGCTGATTGGTATTCATACAAATGTTTGAAACAACCTTTATCAACCTTAAAAGTATCGTTTAACAAGGATCCGCTTGGGAAATGTATGATTTGAGCAGGATTTATTTTTTCACCTAAAAACCTCACTTCAAAATGCAAATGCGGCCCTGTAGACCTTCCGGTACTTCCTGCCAATCCAATAATATCACCACCTTTTACAGGTTGGCCAGGATAAGCCAATAACTGAGAAAAATGTGCGTATAAAGTTTCGAGTCCGTTGTTATGCCTGATTAAAACCACATAACCATAATCAGCGCTTCGTTTTGCAATTCTTACCACTCCTTCAAAAGCTGCATAAACCGGATCACCAACCTCCATTCTGATATCGGTACCAAAATGAAATTTGAGTCTCCTACCCCATCTTCTAAAACCAAAATTTGAAGTAATATCTCCAATTGCCGGTGGATGAAAAGCACAATCTGCAACATTTCCCAATACCAAATGAATGGTATCGTGCATGTTTTTTAAATCAACTTGATATGGATTGATTGTAACCGTATCCCAGCTTTGGTAAAATTGATGAGCCGGAGCAAAAGCAGTATCAAATAAAAAGTTTCTGGGTCTGATAAAATCCCAATATTTTTCAGAAGGACTTACAATAACAGAATCATATTCATCTGCTTCTTCTTCATCCTCTTCAAATTCAACAACGATTGTTGTATCAGGCTCTAATTCTAATTGAACCTGAGCTTGTGAAAAATATCCTGTTAAAAGAAAAAAAGAAAGAAATAAACTATACTTTAAATTCATTGATGATAACGCTGAGTTTGGTTTGATAAAATTTCCAATGCCCGCAATTTATCCTGAAAGAGTTGAGTTTTTAGTGATTCAATTCCTGAAAAGCGAATTTCGTTGCGGAGTTTATCAACAAACGACACGCGTATGGTTTGATTATAAATATCTTCACTAAAATTAAAGATGTGAACTTCCAAACTTCTACCTTTCCCCTGAATAGTTGGATTATTGCCAATATTCATCATTCCACCATAAATTTTTCCATCGAATTCCACTTCAACAACATAGACTCCATCTGCGGGAATGAGTTTATGTTCGTTAAAGACATTTAAATTCGCGGTAGGAAATCCAATTGTTCTGCCCAATTGTTTACCTAAAATTACTGTTGCTGTTAAACAGTATTTTCTTCCTAAATAAGTATTGGCTTGATTAATTTCACCGGCAAAAAGTGACTCTCTTATTTTAGTAGAACTAACAGCAACATTGTTTACATCCTGCTCAGGAATTTCTGCAACATCAAAACCGTAAGCCTTAGAAAATTCTTTTAAATGCTCAAAACTACCTTCTCTGTTTTTCCCAAAACGATGGTTGTAACCGATAACTAAATATTTGGTTTTTAGTTTATCGAGAATGATAGTTTTTATAAAATCTAAAGAACTTAATCTGGAAAATTCCTTTGTAAATGGCAAAACCAATAAATGATCGATTTTTTGTTTTGATAACAATTCTATTTTCTCATCTAAATCGGTTATTAACTTCAAACCATGATCATCCGGAAATAAAACCATTCTTGGATGAGGTTCATAAGTTATTAAAACTGTTTCACCATCAAGTGTTTCTGCTAAGTTTTTTAATCTGTTTAAAATAACCTGATGGGCATGGTGCACGCCATCGAAAGTCCCTTGACTTACAATAGCATTCCTTAAATCAGGCATTTCATCTAAACTCTTATAAACCTTCATGATTTCTGCGAAAATAATAGATTTATTGAAATGGTAACTAAGCAAAACTTAGATAGTTGGATTTGAGTGCAATGAAAGCAAAAAATCCCGGCCAATAAAGACCGGGACTTTCTAACCTATGAAAACTCAAGCTACCCCTGCTTGATATTATTTGATAACCACATTACTGCGGATTTGTTTTGATTCTATTTTAGGAATATTAATTTTTAAGATTCCATCCACTAATTCTGCTTCTAAATTTTCTTTGTCAACATGCTCTGGTAAAGTAAAACTGCGTGAAAATTTACCATAAAAATTTTCAACAGTATGGTATTTGTCCTCTTTACTTTCAGTTGCTTTTTTTCTTTCGCCACTAATGGTCAAAACGTGCTTTTCAATAGCAATAAAAATCTCATCTTTCTTTAAACCGGGTAAAGCCATATGAACTTCAAACTGCTTTTCATTTTCAAGCACATCAACTCTTGGGGTGAAAAATACATTACGTTCGAATTTACCTAATCCATCGTTCACAACCGATTCAAATAAATTACTTAAATGTGAAGGAATTACTTGGTCTCTAAATAATTCACGAGCTGGATTGATTTTAAAAAATGTCATAATTTGTTACACGTCAGACCCCCTCTG
>JBIPMI010000066.1:0-11054 GCA_044369215.1 Bacteroidia bacterium
GGAGTTGAGGTTTCAGGTAAGCTTTATAAAAACATTTCCTTCTATTCGTATATTACTGATAATATAGTATTTCCAACCGAGTTTGTAAAAGATTATGTTAACTTAAATTTGGTTTATCCTACAGCTAATTTAACTAAATTTTCACAAGATGGCTCTTATAATTTTCTGCAGGCTAGGGCTTATCTATCATATTCTCCATTTAAACAACTTAATGTTCAATTTGGACATGATAGGAATTTTATTGGAGATGGTTATCGTTCCTTTATTTTAAGTGACTTTGGTCGAGAGTTTTTATTTACAAAAGTTAGATTATCAGCTTCTAAAGTTAATTTCATGTTCCTTGGTGGACAAATGATAAATCAATTTGGTAATAATTGGCAAATTCAGGCAGAGAAGAAATATTTAGCTACCCACCATTTATCTATTAATATTAGTAAAAAATTCAATTTGAATTTTTTCGAAACTGTAGTATTTAGTAGAACGGACTCTAGTGGATTCAATTCTGGATATGATTTTAGTTATGCTAATCCATTAGTTTTCTTTAGAGCTGTCGAGCACGGATTAAATAGTACCGATAACGCAATGATTGGATTAAGTTTTAAATACATTCCAATAAAAAAAATATTAGTATATGGACAACTAGTTATTGACGAATTCATTCTAGAAGAATTATTTTCTAATTCTGGTTGGTATGGAAATAAGTATGCTGTTCAATTAGGAATTAAAGTAATAAATCCAATAAAACTTGATGGATTAACTTTAAGATTAGAATGTAATTTAGCACGTCCTTATACATTTATGCATTTTAATCGTGCACAAAGTTTTGTTCATAATAATATACCAGTTGGCCACCCTTTGGGTGCGAATTTTAAGGAGTTAATTTTCTTAATTAAGTATCAATATAATAAAAAGTTAATTTTAAACATTAATTCAATGTATTATATTAAAGGATATGATTTTGATAATAAAAATTTTGGTGGTGATATCGCAAATAAACAATACTCAACTGCTGTAAAACAATATGGAAACTACATCGGACAAGGGAATTTGGTTGATGTAAAGTTTATTGAATTGAGTTTTAACTATATGTTTTATAATAATTTATTTTTAGATGTTTCTTATATAAATAGAGGATCTTTTGAATCGCGATCAAATACCTCTACATCGAACAGCTATTTTAGTATCGGTATTAGATATAATATTAGTCGTTCTAATTTTTTATTAATTTAAATTAGAAAATCCGTTTTATGATATTTTCTTTAGGGTTAATTTTTTTTTATTTTAGGTGTTTCATTATTAATATATATCCTGTTGTAAACATGCTTTGCTTCAACCTTTAAATCAAAAGAAATAAAAGGGCTTTACCAGCTTTCATAAATCATTTGATGAATAGTAAAATAAAGTATTGCCATTACCACTAAAAATTTATTTTGTGTTTTAACGAAAGATGGTATTAACGAGTTTATTTTATGGTAATTTGCTATTTGGAGTATGTTTATGTAAAGCAAATTGTTAACTTTTGGCTTATCCTATTTAGCATTTATATTGGTTTTCGTATAACTTTGTGGCATTCATTTCAAACTATTCTATAATCTCTTGACTTAATTATCCTCAAACCAATGATATTTTAATTAGTTTTACTTCAATATTCTCTAAGAAGTTATGTTGGACGAAACGAGTGATTCCTGTAGACCATTTATTTTGCCTTAGTCTAGTTATAAGCAATCTTATCTAAGCTGTTTAGATAAATTTATATTAGCAATTCTCTAATAAGCAATTGCGCGTGTTTGTTTTTGGTTCCAAATATCATTTTATGGTAGTTTTAGCTTTTTAAAACTTTTATTTTTTATTAAGATTTATATTTTAGATAATTTAGTGTAAAAACTTAAGAACTATTTGGAAACTTAATTTCTTAAAATAGAATCTAAATTAAAAACAATTTTATTATTAAAGAAAAAAACGGATTAAGACTAATCTTAATCCGTTTTTTTTATATCCCTAGGAGTTTTTTCCAGGTTGGTTTTTTCTCTGTTTCTACATCTCCATAATTCCCATAACCATATCCATAACCATATCCATAACCATATCCATAACCATATCCGCCATATCCATAACCATAATTAGATTGGCCATAACCATATCCATAAGAGCCATACCCATACCCATAAACAGATGCAAAATTAATATCGTTAAATACTAATCCGATGCTCTTATTTCTTTCTTTTGAATGGATGTCATTAATCATACTAAGGTAATTTTTGCGTGATACTCTTTGACGTACCATGTACAAAATAACATCAGCATATTCCATTAAATCTAATCCATCTGCAACTAATCCAATTGGCGGTGTATCAAGAATTATATAATCAAATTCTTGCTTTAAACTGAATAATAGATCTCGAAATATTTCTGACATTATTAACTCTGAAGGATTTGGAGGAGTTGGGCCAGATGTGATTATTGATAGGTTCTCTAGATTTGTGTTTTGAATTATTTCTTCTTTACTGGCCTTACCAATGATAAAATTCGAAATACCTATACTATTATCCAATTTGAAATCTTGGAAAATTTTAGGCTTACGTAAATCCACCCCAATTAAAAGAGTTCTATAACCTCCAATGGCTAAAACAGATGCAAGGTTCATACTAACAAATGTCTTACCTTCACCGGATACTGTTGATGTTATCAAAATTGTAGTATTTCCAGTATTGTTTTGTCCCAAATAAGAAATATTAGAACGTAAGTTTCTAAAACTTTCGGAAACTACAGATTTTGGATGGTTAGCAATAACCAAAGCGGTATTTTTATTATTGTGAGGAATATTCCCTGCAACAGGAATCCTTGTAATATTTTGTAATGATGTATGATTATTGATTCTGGAATCAAAAAATTCAATTCCAAAAATTACCAATAAAGGTAAAACTAGACCAATCGTACTTGCCAACAAATAGTTACTTGTTTCTTGAGGTGATAATTTTGATGAAATTATTGCATAATCAACAATTCTATTATCGGATATATTTGATGCTCCTGCAATACCTGCTTCAGCTTTCTTTTCTAATAAGTAAGTTAAAAGTTTATCATTTAATTTATATTTTCTTTCTATTGTAAGTAATTTCTGTTCTTTTTCAGGTAAAGTAAGGGCTATCGCTTCGAAACCTTTAATTCTTTGATCTAATTCTCCCACAATTAATTTTGAACTTCCTTTGATACTATTTAGATTTTCTAAAATGGTAACTTTTAAAGTTTCTATAGCCTTCTCTTTTTCGATTATTGTAGGATTTAATTTTTGAGAATTTTGTTCTAAAACAATTTTTTCAGAATAAATTTGTGATAATTTCATTACTAATTGGTTCAATAATGGATCGGGGATTCCCATTACTCCTGGCGCAATCATTTTATTTAAATCCTGATTCTTTTTGATATAATCATATAAATAGCTATAGTATTTTTGTTTTATTTCTTCCTCGGATTTTTTATTTTCAATTGTAAAAATATTTTCAATCAAATTTTTTCCTTGAGAACTTAAATCTACGAGTTTATTGTTTATCCTGAAGTTTTGAAGACGATTTTCGAAAAATTCTAATGAATCTGAAATACTAATTAAATATTTATCGATAAAATCTATGGTATTAACTGAAATCTGATTTTTATCTGACAAACCTTTTCTAATATATGTTTCCATTAGGGTGTTTAAAAACTTTATATCTTTTTGAGGTTCAATGCTTTCTTTTGTTAAATCAACTATACTAGCTTGTTTATTTAAAGGTTTAATTTGAAAGGAATTAGCATATTTATTTAAAATAGAATTTTTTGAATTAAATTTAAAATAAAATTCAGATTTGGGCTTTATTAATTCGGGGTTTGTTATAAGTATTTTAAACCTAAAATTCGCAGTTTCAATTATTTGATTTGTTTTGTAAGTGTTTTTATGACCTAATAAAGGAACATTTAATATTTGATTTGAGCTAGGGATTAAACATAGAACTTTGGGATCTTTGGGTTCTATTTCTATTTCAATTGATTCTAGTGTAGTAAATTTTATTTTATAATAAATATCATATGACTGGGCATGATTTGAATCTATTAAAACAACAAATGGTTGATTTGGATATAAATCTTGGTTTTTTATTTTCCCCAAGCCATAGTAAGTTATGTTAAAGTCACAATTCTTGATTGTTTCTTCTATCATAATTCTTGATTTCATTAACCCAATTTCGTTTTCAACATTTTTACTTGTGTTAATTAATTGCATTCCTTGCAAGAAACCTTCCATACCATCTAATCCACCTCTATTACCTTTGTCTTTTATTAAAAATTGAGCTTTAACTGAATATTTTATTGGTGTGTATCTATTAACTAAATAAGCAATTGAAATTGCTAATACTAAAGAAATAATAAAGTAAGGTAAATAACCTAAAAATCTACCGATAATAGTTTTAAAATTAATATTTGACTCAATATTTTGAGTTGCCATATTTGTTGAATTTTGGTTGCTTTCCATCTTATATTATTTGATGTTTTGAAGAATGATGTATGTATTTAGTACAAGCAAAAATGTACTGAATATTGGCAAAATTGTACTTAACGTACCTTGGAAGTTTGATAAATTTCCCAAACTTCTAGATTTTACTGGTTGCACATAAATTATATCGTTCGGATGAATAAAATAATAGGGTGAATTTAATAAATTTTTATCGGTCAAATTGATGGAATACAATTTTGTTTGACCATTTTCTTCTCTAATTAATGTTAAGTTACTTCTTTTTGCAATTTCGTTTACGTCTCCTGCCATTGCTAAAGCTTCCAAAATGTTTAATTTGTTAACCATAAAGAAAAATTGACCTGGTCTATTAATTGCTCCAAGAATACTAAATCGAAATTCGGCTAACTTTACTTGAAGGTAAAAAGTTTTAAAATACTTTTTCACTTCCTGTTCCATAATTAATTTAGCTTCCTCAACAGTTAAATTATTAAGTTGTAGTTTCCCAATATAAGGAAGTTCTAATTGTCCATTTTTGTCCAAACTATATCCCATTATATAAAAAGGTGTCCCTGATCCTCCTTGTTGCATCATTTGCATATTCATTCCTCCACTTGTAAGAGGATTGAATAATGCATTCATTTTTTCATCTTCTGTAACTAATTTGATGTATAAAATGTCTCCAGGTTTTAATTTGTATTCAACATTTTTGATATCAAAAGAATCTGATTGATGACTTTCACCCGATTTATTCTGTAAATAAATGTAATCTTTATTACTAATGCAGGATTGGAGGCTAAAAATCAAAGGAATGGCCAAGAGGCTTAATTTTTTGATTTTGTTGAAGAATGTTTTATTTATCATAAATACGTATATATTCTTTTAGAATCTTGCAAAAATAAGGGATGAAGCCTTAATTCAAAGAATAATAAATTGTGAATTTCTACATAAATTCAAATTGTAAAGAATTTTTAAATTTAATTCTTATAATTCTTTGGTTTAGTGATTGTTGTGTGACTTGATTTTTAAATAAGACTTTTTATTGATGATAAGTGGTGGCTTTGAATTAATCTTTGGTTTATTTTATGTTTGTCAGATTAAGAAAACTTCCCGCCCCATACATCCTTTCAATCACATCCACAACCATTAAGCCATCTTCGGCTTTGGTGGCGATTGAACTTTCGCCTTTTAGGGTTGAAATGATGTTTTCAAATACATATTGATGATTGGCTGCGCTTCCTTGAAATAACCCGTAATTGTTGGGTAAATTGGTTTCAGGAAGTGAGGGTAATTCGTAGTTTTTTATATGACAGTAAGTGATTTCATTCATGTATTGACCGCCAATTTTGAATGATCCGTTTTCGCCTATTATGGTCATGCTACTTTCTAGGTTTTTGTCATAAACAGAAGTGCTGTATTGTAATGTTCCACTTCCTTCTTTAACAAAATCAAAAGAGATAATTCCAGAATCTTCAAATTCAGTGAGCTCATTGTGATTGAAGTTGTAGAAACGAGATTGAATATTTTTAATATCCCCAAAAACCCAATACATGATATCAACAAAATGACTAAATTGAGTAAACAATGTTCCTCCATCCAGTTCCTTGCTTCCTCTCCATGTTTTAGGTTGGTAATAGCGCTCATCTCTATTCCAGAAACAATTGATTTGAACCATAAATAATTTTCCAAGTTTGCCTGATTCAATTATTTCCTTCATCCAAAGGGATGGCGGTGAATAGCGATTTTGCTTCACAACAAAAACCTTCTTATTGTTCTTTTTAGCTGCATCTATGATTTTTAAACCCTCATTTTTTGACAAACACATAGGTTTTTCAATCAATGTATGAATGCCTTCATTGAGTAAAAGAATAGCAAATTCTGCATGTAATCCGTTGGGCAGACAAATACATGCAACATCTGGTTTTATGATTGAGCTATCGAAATAGGAAGCTAAATCCTCGAATAATGGAATTTCTTTTAAGGGTGATTGTAGATGTTTATTTCTTTGATCAGGATTGTTGTCTATTATAGCTAATAATTGACATTCAAGATTTTGTACTATGACATCAGCATGTCGTTTGCCAATATGCCCATAACCAATAACAATAAATGTGGTTTTCTTCATTATTCGGTTACAATCCTAAGAAAATTTGAAGGAATATTAATGAGAATTTTTTGATGTACGGTTTCCAGTTCCATCAAAAATTGATGGCTTCCATTTTTTTGAACCAATAAACCATTTAAGCCCAAAAGTGGACCCGCAATTACATCAACTTTTTGACCAATTTCAAAAACTTCATCAGTGGCTTCAATACCATCTGTATATCCAAGAAGTAGTTGAATGGTTTCAATTTCTCGATAGTTTACAACTACAGGTTTTTTTTCGAAATTGATAAATTTTACGATACCATTTGTATTTAGGATATCGTAATAGTTTTTTTCGAGTTCTGTTTCAATAAAAATATAACTTTTAAATAAAGGTTCTTCAATCCATTTTTTACGGTCACTCCATTGTTTTAGTGTCCTTTGAACAGGTAAAAAAGTTTTGAATCCTTTTTTTTGAAGTTCAATTTGAACCTTTTTTTCGGCGCGCGGGGCAGTGTAGAGCACGTACCAAAGTAGTTTTTCAGATTGAGTTTGATTCACGAAGCGAAAGTAAGATTTTTTTTTGAAAATTGTTTTTGGTAGGAAGTTGAGAGGCAGTGTGAGTGTGGAGTGGGAGTGTGAGGAGGAGTGTGAGTGTGAGTGTGTGATTGTCGCGAGTTATCGCCGGGTAAAACAAACACCGCGATTTATCGCGGTGAAATACAGTGTGAGTTTGAGTGTGAGTGTGGAATTTTCGCGAGTTATCGCCGGGTAAAACAAACACCGCCATTGTAGCACCGCGATTTATCGCGGTGAAATACAGTGTGGTTGTGAGTTTGGAGTGTGAGGATTAAGGATGAGTGAGAGAGAAATCAGAAATAAGGAAATACAAGATTATAGAGATAAAAAAGAAGAATTTTAAATAAAAATTTTGCTTAATCTGTATTTTTAGCATTAATAGCTTTACATCAATACCAATTTGCTTCTCAATAAAAATTCAAAAAGATAAGCGCAGAATATCTTTAATTTGAAACATGTCAATCAACAGAGAAACATTTTTTAGACACGAATCTGCCTTTATAGATGAACCTTGTTCAATTGGAACAGGAACCAAAATCTGGCATTTTTCGCATATTATGTCGGATTGTACCATTGGTGATAATTGTAATATTGGACAAAATGTGGTGATTTCTCCTCAGGTTGTTTTGGGGAATAATGTCAAGGTTCAAAACAATGTTTCTGTTTATACAGGTGTTATTTGTGAAGATGATGTTTTTTTAGGTCCAAGTATGGTTTTTACCAATGTTATCAATCCTAGAAGTGCTGTTAATCGAAAAGAAGAATATAAAAAAACAATCGTTCAAAAAGGAGCGAGTATTGGTGCAAATGCCACAATAGTTTGTGGTATAACAATAGGAAAATTTGCCATGATTGGCGCTGGCGCCGTTGTTATTAATGATATACCTGATTATGGACTAGTAGTTGGAAATCCTTCCCGACAAATTGGATGGGTTTCTGAATATGGTGATAAATTGTTTTTTGATTCAAACAATATTGCAATTTGTAATGTTACCGGCAATGTTTATGAATTAATAGATGGAAAAGTGAGGAGGATTAAATAAATGGAAAACGCCATTCAAATGGTTGATTTAAAAAGTCAGTACCAAAGATTAAAACTTGAAATTGATGAGGCTATACAAGAAGTTTTAAATTCTGGAGTTTTTATAAAAGGAACTCATGTCACTTCTTTTGAAAATGAACTTTCTGATTTTATAGGTGGTTCTTATGTTGTTTCATGCGCTAATGGAACAGATGCACTTCAGATAGCAATGATGGCCCTCGATTTAAAACCAGGTGATGAAGTTATTCTTCCTGCCTTTACTTACGCAGCCACTGCAGAAGTTGTTGCATTACTAGGCCTTATACCTGTTTTGGTTGATGTGGATTCCGAAACTTTTAATATCGATATTAAACTAATTGAAGCTGCAATAGGACCCAAAACAAAGGCCATTGTTCCTGTTCATTTATTCGGGCAATGTGCTGAAATGGAGCCTTTGCTTCAAATCGCGCAAAAACACAATTTATATGTAATCGAAGATACAGCACAAGCAATAGGAGCAAGCTATTCATTTTCTGATGGAACAAAAAGAATGGCAGGAACTATGGGAACAATTGGAACATGCTCTTTTTTTCCTTCCAAAAACCTGGGTTGTTATGGTGATGGTGGAGCGTTGTTTACAAACGATTTAGCATTAGCAGAAAAGATTCGAATGATTGCCAATCATGGTCAAAAAGTTCAGTATAAACATGATATAATCGGACTTAATTCAAGATTGGATGCTTTACAAGCTGCGATTCTTCGGGTAAAATTGAAGCATTTAAAATCATTTGAACAATCTAGAATCGAAGTTGCTGATTATTATGATTTAAAATTAGCGAAACATCCAGGCCTTTTGATTCCAAAAAGAAGTGAATTCTCAAGTCAAGTTTTTCATCAATATACATTAAAACTTAAAGACGGAAACAGAGATTTATTGCGAAATCACTTGAAATCAGAAGGCATACCAAGTATGGTTTATTATCCGCTTCCTATTCATTTTCAGGAAGCATTTAAAAACATATGCAAAATGGGTAGCAATTTAACAGTAAGCGAAAAACTTTGTGAGGAGGTAATTTCTATACCCATTCATACCGAAATGGATGAAGCTCAGTTAGATTTTATTATTGAAGCAATATTGAGTTTTTAGGCCTCTGGCAGCGGCTGGCTTGCATGTCTGGGCCTAATACATTTACTGATTAGCCTATCTTGTAAAGCCCTGAAGGGGCATAATTCGTTAGACCTATTGTAACGATATGCCTTAAGCCCTGAAGGGGCGAAATAAAAAATGGTTATCGATGAAGGTGATTTTTATATTTTTTTCAAATGAAAACTACCTAATAGATTCTTGAATCAATTTACTACCTATGAATTTCGCCCTTTCAGGGCTTGAGGTTCTACGTAAATTATATTCTAACAAATTTCGCCCATTCAGGGCTAAATGAAATGCTAATTTTAGAAAAATTCTTTCTAAGCCCTGAAGGGGCATAATTCGTTAGACCTATTGTAACTAAATGCCGAAAGCCCTGATGGGGCGAAATAAAAAATGTTTATTGATGAAGGTGATTTTTATATTTTTTCCAATTGAAAACTACCTATTAGATTCTTGAATCCATTTACTAACTATGAATTTCGCCCCTTCAGGGCTTGAGGTTCTGCATAAATTATATTCTAACAAATTTCGCCCATTCAGGGCTAAATGAAATACTGTTTTTAGTAAAAGCCCCTATAGATTGACCTTATAACTATAGTTTAAGATGATAGAATGTTTTTTAGTTCTACAATTATTAAAAGCAAATGGCCAATGTAAAAGTATTTTCAACCAGTCTATAATAAGAATATCACATGATAAGCATCTCGGAACTTGTATGGATAAATCCTTCAGCATTTTCACTTAATTGAAAACTATGGTGTTGTAAGCCATTGCTAATCCAAAGGTGATTAACTTTAAAAATTTGATTATAAGTTGAAATCTGCATCAAGGTTTCTGAATTCAATTCAACTTCAAACGATTTACATTCCACCAATAAATGTGGTTTACCTTGTTGGTTGAAAACAAGAATGTCAAATCGTTTTTTAAGATGATTAAACTCAAAAGCTCTTTCAACGGCTATCAATGCTGGAGAAATTTTGCAATCTTGAATAAGATATTGAATAATATGTTGCCTAACCCATTCTTCAGGAGTTAGAACTATATTTTTTTTTCTAATTGGGTCGAATATTTTTAGCGTTTCTTTCTCTTTTGAAATTCTAAATTGGTATTCAGGAAAGTTCAATTTCATTTGTAGAAATCGATATTCTAAAAAAGTAAACCAGCTAGCGTTGCACTCATGTAAGAAGCCATGGTTCCAACCATCAAAGCTTTGAAACCTAATCGAGCTAAGTCAGCGCGTCTTTCTGGAGCTAACTCTCCAATTCCACCAACTTGAATTGCAATTGAACTAAAATTAGCAAATCCACACAAAGCAAAACTGATAATCATAACCGATTTTGGATGAAGCATATTTTGAGCAATCATTGGTGATAGTTTAGAATAAGCAACAAATTCATTAATCACCATTTTTGTTCCCATTAAAGAACCTGCTGTAACCGTATCTTGAGCCGGCACTCCCATTGTCCATGCAATTCCTGAAAATACCCAACCAAAAAGTTTATCTAAACTTAAAACCGATAAATCCATTCCAACAACATCAGGAGTTAAGCCTGTCCAAACCAATAAGGCACCAAATCTACCAAACAATAAATCAACCAAAGCGATTAAAGCAATAAATCCGATTAACATGGCAATTACATTTAACGAAACTTTTAATCCATCTGAAGCACCATGTGAAATTGCATCTAATAGATTTACATGTGTCTTTTTTACTTCTAATTTGATATTACCTTTTG
>JBIPMI010000334.1:0-3290 GCA_044369215.1 Bacteroidia bacterium
TGCTCCACTTCAATTACCTGATGGTACTTATACAAAGAGTGACAGATTAGGTTCGCAAAGTGATATTTGGGCTGTAAAACCAAGAAGAGGTGGATTTTTTATTACTGATCAAATCAAATACAAAGGTTTAGTCGCTTCAATTGGTGGTCGTTTTGAATATTGGGCTCCGGGTAAATATGTGGATGATGCTGTTGCCAATCCTAAATCACCCATTCTTGAATCAATGCGTAAGGATTACCTAAATAGTACCACCAAAATTGGAGATTTAAGGTATAAATTCCGTTTCCTTCCTAAAATCAATGCTACTTTCCCTATTGCTGAAAACAAAATGTTGTATTTTAACTACGGTCATACAACCATTCTTCCACATCCAAGTTTTATTTATCCGGGTTTAGATCCAAATTATCAGGATAGATCTACATTGGCAAGAGTAGGAAATCCAAACTTAAATCCAGAGGTTGATATCAGTTATGAATTGGGATTAAAAAGTCAGTTAACCAGCAACGATGCTTTAACCATTGCTGCATTCTGGAAAGACAAATACGATTTCGTTACCACCACTTCAGTTGTTATTCCTGATATTACAGGCCGTGATTTAACCAGAACTATTCGTATCAATTCAGATTATGCTCGTGCAAGAGGAATTGAATTAAACTATATCAAACGCATTGGAAATTGGTATCAAGGTCAGGCTGCTTTTACTTACATGGTTACAACCGGACAAAGTGCATCTGCAAACGAAAAATTAAAAGATTTACTTGCCAGTGGGAACGTAGAAGATACCAAAGAGTTTTATTTACCATGGGATGTTCCATTCGACTTCAAAACCAATCATATCTTTAAAATCGACAAAAAAGGTGGTTTGTTTGATAGAAAATGGTTGAACAATATTAGCTTCTACTTCGAAACTGTATTCCGTTCAGGCGTTCGTTACACACCTTATATTTTCGATAGAAACGACCCAAGTACAGGAAGACCTATTTGGGTGCAAGATCCAAATCCTGATGCACGCTGGAGCAAAAGAGGTACCAATTGGTTTTGGTCTGATTTAACAATTTCGAAATGGTGGAAAAGAAGATCTTATTATGTAGCTGCAAACATTCAGATTACAAATATCTTCAACAATAAAAATGCATCTATCATCAATCCTGTAACAGGAAAAGCTTACCAGGTTGGCGATGATGTTCCGGATACTTGGGTTGATCCAAGGTACAACGACCCAAGATTGGGCACAAATGGACCTCCACCTGTGAACCCAGCCAGATTTTTGGAACAAAGACATATCATGCTTGGAGTGAACTTAAAATTCTAGGTTGATAGTTCTAAAGCATTAAAATTCTATATCAAACAAAAATGGTCGACCCAAAGCCGGCCTTTTTTTATGCTCTTTTTGAGGCAATTATCGATGGGTGTCAAGAATAAGATTGCCAAAACAATTATCTTTGCCGCTTATGATATCAAGCCAAAACCAAACCGCAGACTATTTTATTGAGCTCGAACACCACTTTGGAGCACATAATTACCATCCTATTCCGGTTGTTCTCGACAGAGCATCGGGCATTTTTGTTTGGGATGTAGATGGCAAACAATATTTCGATTTCCTATCTGCTTATTCGGCAGTCAACCAAGGACATTGTCACCCAAAAATAACACAGGCTTTAATAAACCAAGCTGGAAAACTGAGTTTAACCAGCCGTGCTTTTCATAATAATTTATTGGGTGAATACGAAAAATACATTACAGAATATTTTGGTTACGACAAAGTATTACCCATGAATACCGGCGTTGAAGGAGGAGAAACTGCCATTAAATTAGCAAGAAGATGGGCTTACGATGTAAAGAAAATTGCAGAGAACCAAGCTACAGTTTTATTTGTTGAAGGTAATTTCTGGGGAAGAACTATGGCAGCCATCAGTTCATCTAACGACCCTAGTAGTTACACTGGTTTCGGTCCTTATATGCCTGGATTCAAACTTATTCCTTATAATGACTTAAATAGTTTGGAGGCTGAATTCAAAGCCAATCCAAATATTGCTGCATTTATGTTTGAACCTATTCAAGGTGAAGCAGGTGTTGTTGTTCCTGATGAAGGATATTTAAGCGGAGTTAGAGCATTGTGTACAAAATACAATGTTTTAATGATTGCCGATGAAGTGCAAACCGGCTTGTGCAGAACAGGCAAAATGTTGGCATGCGACCATGAAAATGTAAAACCAGATATTTTAATTTTAGGCAAAGCGCTTTCAGGTGGATTATTACCAGTTTCTGCGGTATTGGCTAGCGACGAAATCATGCTAACAATAAAACCCGGAGAACATGGTTCTACTTATGGCGGAAATCCATTGGCTTGCGCCGTTGCAACAGCAGCATTAGAAGTTTTGAAAGAAGAAAAACTAGCTGAAAATGCAGAGAAAATGGGCATAATTTTCAGAGCTAGAATGGAAGATTTAATGAAACGAAGCAGCTTAGTGAGTTTGGTAAGAGGAAGAGGATTATTAAACGCCATTGTTATTAAACCTTTTGGTGATGGAAAAACAGCTTGGGATGTTTGTTTATTATTAAAAGATAACGGCTTATTGGCCAAACAAACCCATGGTGATATCATCAGGTTTGCACCACCATTGGTAATCAATGAAGAACAAATGCATGAAGCATGTGATATCCTTGAAAAAACTATTTTGGGTTTAAAAGCATAAATCGATAACAACTATAGAAAAGCCGCGAATAAAAATTTCGCGGCTTTTTTTATTCTTCAAAATCCACCATCCCTATCTTTTATCAGCTTTTTAATAAGCCACAATCAGTATTTTTCTTTAACATACTCACCTATTTTGTTGATACAAATCAGTAATCGAAAGTTTATTTGGCTTTCTGATTTTGCTGAATAAATTGCATGTCCAAACTTTCAACCAAACCAAAAATTATGAAATCTGATATTGAAATTGCACACGAATCGAAATTACAAAGAATTGATAAAATTGCTGAAGCTTACGGAATTCAGGAAGACCAATTAGAACAATACGGAAAGTATAAGGCTAAAGTAGATGTAAAATTTGATGAGGAAAAAATAGCAAATAGCAAACTCATTTTGGTTACTGCAACTACTCCTAATAAAAGCGGTTCGGGCAAAACAACCACTTCAATTGCTTTGGCTCAAGGATTAAATAAAATTGGCAAAAAAGCTGTATTGGCTTTACGCGAACCTTCTTTGGGTCCGTGTTTTGGCATGAAGGGTGGCGCAGCTGGTGGTGGTTATTCGCAGGTTTTACCAATGGAAGATATCAACCTAC
>JBIPMI010000335.1:0-3261 GCA_044369215.1 Bacteroidia bacterium
GATATTCGAAAAATCTTTTAATCTAGATAAATCCCCCAATTTTATTTAAAAGTAATACCTAAATTTCTCAATTGTCTTTTGATGAAATTTTTCGCTCCTTCTTTTAATGGAGTCAGCATTTTTTTTGCAGCACTGTCTGTTGGTCTGGCTTTAAAAACTGTATCGTGGTATTTGGCTGCATCTGCTCTTAAATCTGTGTAATAATAGGCATAGAATGATTTTCTTGTAACACCCTCCGGTACTTTAATTGCTGCATATCCGTGGTAACTGATTTCGTTTGTTTCAAAAATTAAACAACGGTTAAACTCCGGAAACACTTTTTTATCCAGGTTAGTCATGTCGGCATTCCATAGTTCTGTATGTCCGCCATAAGATTCCTTCCAGTTTTTGTTAAAAAAGATTAAAAGGTTCACACGGCGGTGAATTCCTCTATCGGCATGAATATTAAAATCGATGTGAATATCCAGAAAACTTCCATCTCCACCTTGGTGTAATCCACCTCCCAATGCATCAGGAACAGAGTACAATCCATCAATTCCTACCAGTTTACTCATCAGCTCACACCATTCCTTGCTGTGCATTTCCTGACGTAATGTTGAGAATATTTCAGAAAAATCTTCAAAATTTGAGCCTTCTGCTTTAAATTCATTCACCCCTTTGTATCTTTTATTAAATACCTCCTCTTTGGGGAATTCATTAAATATTTTGTCAGCCATTTCTGCTTGTAAGAAATTGTCGATGACCAAATGTTTATAGGGCTTGGCGTCGGAAAACTCCTTTGCCATTTTGCTGATATTTTCTTCTGAAAAAAGTGATTGATTGATGATTTTCATATCCTTGGTTTGATTACAAAAATAACATTATTTAGAACTTTTCTAAATAACTTGAATTTTTCCTCAAAAAGCCTCCTCTTTTTATTGCATATTTGCAGTGATATGAGTGTACGTCAGGAAAAATTTGCAGGATTGATTCAGCAGCATTTGGCTGAAATCCTTCAAAGACATAAAGAATATGTAAGTAATGTATTTGTAACAGTGAGCAGGGTTCAGGTTTCGCCGGATTTAGGATATGCCAAAGTTTATTTGAGTTTATTTAAAGCACCGGATAAAAACTTATTGCTGAATACCATTAAGTTACATAGCAAAGAAATTCGCAAACAATTGGCATCCAAAATTAAAAACCAAGTGAGGGTTATTCCTGAACTGGAGTTTTTTGTGGATGATAGCCTCGATTATGTTTTTCATATGGAAGAGGTTTTTAAACAAATAAATAAACAAGACGAACAAAATAACCTACAAGACGACAAGGCATAATGAATTACGATCCTATTAAAAAAGACCTGGGTATTGTATTTAACAAACAACCCTTTTTAAGAAAATTATTTTACAAGCTTTTAGACCTTTTGCTTTTAAGAAGCTGGCATGTTCACCGCGAATTAAAATTGTGGCGCAAATCAAACCCTTCAGCTTTAATCTTAGATGCCGGTTCCGGTTTTGGACAATATAGCTTCAACATGGCTCAACAAAGTCCAAATTATGTGATTGATGCAGTTGATGTAAAAGATGATCAAATTGCTGATTGTAATGCATTCTTCCAAAAAGTTGGTTTGAATAATGCTGTTTTTAGAATTGGAGATTTAACTCAACCAATTGCTCAAGACAAGTATGATTTGGTTATGTGTGTAGATGTAATGGAACATATTTTAGAAGATGTTACCGTTTTCAAAAACTTCAACCAGGCCATGAAACCGGGTGCTATGTTGTTAATTTCAACGCCAAGCGACCAAGGTGGTTCTGATGTTCATGAAGAAACAGGCGAAAGTTTTATTGGCGAACACGTTCGTGATGGATATCCTGTTGCTGAAATGGCTGATAAGTTGAAACAAGCAGGTTTCGAAAAAATGGAAATTCTTTATAGCTATGGTGCGCCAGGTAAAATTGCTTGGAGATTAAGCATGAAATATCCAATGTTAATGTTAAATGCAAGCAAGTTATTTTTCATTATCATTCCATTTTATTACCTGATTACTTTCCCAATTAGTTATGTATTGAATTATTTCGATACACATAGCAAACATGCAACTGGAACAGGTTTAATTGTAAAAGCCTGGAAAAGCTAATTAAATGAATCTTTCATTCAGGATTGCTTGGCGTTATTTTATATCACGAAGAAAAAGTGGTGTTTATAATGCTGTCAGTTTAATTTCCTGGATTTCTTTGGCAGGTTACTTAGTTGGAGCCGCGGCACTGGTTATTGTATTGTCGGTATTTAATGGCTTTGGTTCTTTATTTGGGGTGATGTACGCACATTTTGATGCCGATTTAAAAATCACACCAACCAAAGGAAAAAGCTTTTTACCAACTGAAATTGCCTTCGATAAAATTAAATCCGTTCCCGGAATTAGTTCTGCCGAATGGGTGATTGAAGAAAATGTATTGCTGAGATACAACAATAAACAAGGCATTGGAACCATACGTGCAGTTTCTGAAAACTATATTCATAACTCGCATTTAGATACCAATATTTTAAGAGGCGTAACTTATTTACAAGCTGGGGATACCAATTTTGCTATGGCAGGATTAGGTTTATCGTACCAATTAGGTATCGACCCTGATGATCAATTTCATTATTTAGGAATCTATTTACCTCGAAAAGGTGAAGTAGATATGTTAAATCCTGATGGAGCTTTTGCAAAAGGTGTAATTGCTCCATCAGCAATTTTTTCTGTGCAGGAAGAAGTTGATGCCAAATATGTTTTGGTGCCACTTAGGTTTGCTCAGCAGAATCTGGAGAGGGAAAATGATTTTTCATCTATTGAAATCAGGTTGTTACCAGAAACGAATTCCAATAAAATTAGAAAGCAGATACAGGAAATATGTGGTCCTGATTTTGAGGTAAAAAATAGGTTCGAACAAAGAGCTTCTTTTTATAAAATCATGCAATCAGAAAAAACAATTTCTTATGTAATTCTGGTTTTTATTTTACTGATTGCTGCCTTTAATACCATTGGTTCTTTATACATGTTGGTATTAGAAAAAAAGGCTGATTTGATTATTTTAAAAGGTATGGGTTTTGTGCCTCAAACTGCCTTTCGTTTGTTTCTTTTCGAAAGTTTGTTAATAGCAGTGGTTGGAGGATTAGGTGGAATATTATTAGGAGCAGGATTTGTTTTAGGCCAGGAAAATTTTGGTTGGGTTGCACTACAAAATGCTGAAAGTTTTGTAGTACAAGCCTACCCTGTAAAATTGGAAATAATGGACC
>JBIPMI010000336.1:0-3255 GCA_044369215.1 Bacteroidia bacterium
ATATCTGCAACAATTATTTTATTAGTTAACTGAGGATATTGTAGTGCAAATTCCATTACTACTTTTCCTCCCATTGAATGACCAAGCAGGTTTACATTTTTTAATTGATTCAATTCAATAAATTCTTTCAAATCATCAACCATTAATTGTAGGCTATGTGTTTCAGAATGAAATGATTTTCCATGATTTCTTTGGTCGATAGCAAATGTTCTAAAATAGGCACCAAACTTTGTGGCAAGTGTATGCCAATTGTCGAGTGAACCTAAGAATCCATGCAATATAATGAGTGGTTCTCCACTGCCATATTCCTTATAATTGAGTTGCATTAATTATCTTCTTGAGATGCAAAGTAAATTCAAATTTTAGATTACTTTATCAATAGTCAAAACTTGATATATTTAATTTCTAATTTGGGTTAAATCCATTCCTTAATTTGAAGGTTCATTAGGTGGCTTGAATATTTAAAAATATATTAATTATTTAGCAATTTTTATTCAATATTTAATTTTGAGTGCATGAAGGATATTTATCGAGTGTAAATTTTTTATGAAAAATGCTTGATTATTAAATAAAATCTATAAATTGGTATCTATAATTAAAGTGCATATGAAAAAAATCTTACTAATTTTTTCTTTTTTGGTAATTGTATTTGGGGGCAACAAAGCGTGGTCTCAGGTATCTGTTATTTCAACAGGAGGCTCGTCGAGTTCAGCCTCTTATTCTACATTGGGTACTGCCATAACAGCAGTAAATTCAGGTGTTCATGGTGGAACAATTGAGATTACCATTCATTCGAATACCATTGAAACTGCAAGTGTTTCAATTGATTCATCAGGTTCTGTTGGTGGAGCTATTTATTCTTCAATTTTAATCAAACCTGCAGATTCATCAACTGTGAATAAAGTTGTTTCAACATCAGCTTCTGGTATTATATTGTTGAATTTACAAGGAGCCGACAATGTAACTATAGACGGTCGTCCTTTAGGTTTGGGAACAAATAGATTTTTAACATTCCAACATACCAATACAACATCAGGAGCCTCCTTCACCTGCAGATTAATCAATGGAGCGAGCAATAATGTTTTCCGTTATGTGAATTTTATAAATGGAACTTTTACTATCGCTGGTGGTGTTAATTTTCAATTGTCAACTTCTGCTGCAACTAGCGGAAATAGTAATGATAGTATTTACAATTGTGAATTTAATGGTGGTAGAGCTTGTTTACAGGCAGCCGGAACATTGGCAAATCCAATGACCAATATTTATGTTGGGAACAATTTAATTACAAACTGGTCTTTACAAGGAGCTACATTTAGTGCAATTAGAGATCTTACAGTTGTAGGAAATACTATTAGCCAGTTAACAACAGCGCCGCTAAACGTTGGTCCACAAGGGATGTTTTTAACAATAAATGTTGATGCATCAAATTGGAATATAACTAAAAATCGAATCGAAAGAATAAGAATTTTTGGCGCAACAACTGCATTAAATGTATTTGGTGTAATCATTTCTCCTGCAGTTGCAGCACCGTTAACAATTCCTGTCTTAAATTTTGTCAATAATATTGTCTCAATTACAGATACAGCAACTTCTACTGCGAATAGAATTGTTGGAATTCAATACCAGGGAACTACAAATCCTTTAGTTCTGAATTTCCAGCACAATACAATTAGAATTTCAGGAACTCAATTGGTTTCTGCTAATGGTAACCCAACTTCAATTGGATTTTATAAAACTAATTCTGCAGCAACAAGTAATTTAAATTTCAGAAATAATTTAATTTCTAATACAAGAACTGGAACTGCAAACCAACATATTGCTGTTTGGAATCAAACTGCAGCAACAGGTATCAATACAATGGATTATAATACTTATTGGGCAGCAACAGTTTTTAAAGTTGCATTGATTGGTACCTTTTACGATGTAACAACAAGTTATAGATTGGCTGCTTTTCCTCAAGAACAACATTCAATTATTGCAACCCCATTTTTTACAACAACTACTAATATTTTGTTGTCGACTACATTAAATAGTCCATCAAATTTTATTGGTACTCCTATTGCAACAGTTACTACAGATTATTTTGATACTCCACGCTCTACAACAATTCCTTACAGAGGGGCTTTTGAAGGACCTCCAATTGTTAACTTCCAGGATGCAAAAGTTGTAGAAGTTTATACTTTCGGGAAATTGCCTATTCCTTATGCTGTGCCTCATCAATTAAGAGCAAATATTTCTAATGATGGAATTGATACTTTATTTAACCAATGGGTTAGATTAAATATCACAGGTGCGAATACTTTCTCTGATTCTACATTAATAGCAATGATTCCTCCTAATGGAAATGTTACTGCTACTTTACCAGCCTATTCTCCGGCTAATACCGGAATAAACAATGTAGTAGTTAGTGTTCCGCCAGATAGTACCAATAACAATAATACCAAATCATTTACTCAATTAGTTACTAATAATTCTTATGCTTATGCTGATCCTACAAAACCTGCAATTGGTGGTGTTGGATTTAATGGTGTTTCGGGAGACTTTATTGCTAAATATCCTTTAGCAGGTTCTAATTCAATTAATCAGGTTGGTGTTAACTTTTTTGGTGGAGGTAATACTTATCAAATTGTTATATATGATAATTTAAATGATACACCGGGTGTACTTTTATGGAATTCACCAACCTTAACCTCGATTGCCGGAGTAAACACAATTCCGGTAATGCCAGCAGTAGCCGTTTCAGGAACGTTTTATGTAGGTGTTCGACAAATAGGCACAACCAACGTAAATTTTGCTTATCAATCAGAAGATCCAATCAGAAATCAAACTTTCTTTTATAAAGCAGTTACTGTTAATTCATGGGCTGATTTTGCTTCCACCAATTCTGCATTTAGATTTATGGTTGAGCCTCGTTTAACTTTGGCAAATGATGTGGGTATGACTGATGTTATTGCTCCTTGTAATACCATTATTCAGGGTTCATCGCCTGTTTCTCCTGTTGTTACAATTTTTAACTATGGATTAAATGCTCAAACAAGTATTCCTATTACATGTTCAATTACGGGTCCTTCTACTAATTATAGTCAAACAACTACTTTCGCAGGACCAATCGCATCAAATGGTTTAGCTCCAATTTCATTCCCAACATTTAATCCGACAACAGTTGGTACTTACACTTTAAGAGCCTGGTCTTCATTAAGCACCGATGCCGAAAGAGGAAATGATACTTTGTCATTTACTTTTGTTGTAACTAAT
>JBIPMI010000337.1:0-3246 GCA_044369215.1 Bacteroidia bacterium
TGTGCTAATTGTTGCAAACATTTGGAGCCAGGAATTGAAGACAATGAGATTGAAAAATTAGCTGAGAAAAAAAGAATGGATGTGATAGAATTCAGAAGGACTTATGTTGATTTTGATGGAGAAGCATTGTTTTTGAAAACCAAGCCATGTATGTTTTTATCAGATAATAAATGTTCTATTTATGATTCAAGACCACAAGCTTGTGCATTGTATCCTCACCTTGAACAAGACCACTTTAAATATAAGAAAAATGTTTGGTCAAATTATGCTATTTGTCCGATAGTTTTTGAAGTAATAGAAGCATTAAAGGTAGAGTTAAAGTTTGAATATAAGAGTTAGTTACTGACGGAATTTAATTAAAATGCGTCAATGAACTGACGGAATTTGATTAAATTTCGTCAGTTCATTGACGGAATTTCATATTTTCATTGAAATTTAGATTCATTTCAGTATTTTTGTGATATAAAATTAATCAAATGAGTTTTATTCCAAGAGAAATTGAAAGCAGAATAAATAGATTTTTTTTACCTAATAAAGTATTAGTGATATTAGGTGCAAGAAGGATTGGTAAAACCTTATTTTTACGTGAGTTTGTTAAAGACCTGGATTCAAGTATACTTCAATTGAATGGAGAAGATTTGTCGACTCATGATATTCTTAAAACCAGAAGTGTAGAAAATTACAAAAGAATACTTGGTAAGAATAAAGTGTTAATTATTGATGAAGCCCAGAAAATACCCGATATAGGAGGTGTTTTAAAATTGATGGTAGATGAAATTGCAGGTATTAGGATTGTTGCTACAGGTTCATCCATGTTTGATTTAAACAATCAGTTGGGAGAGCCATTAACAGGACGGAAATTTACTTTTTTGATGTTTCCTTTTGCTCAAATGGAGTACAATCAAATTGAGAATCCTATTCAAACATATTCAAATCTTGAAGAAAGATTAATTTATGGCTCTTATCCTGAATTATTACAATATCCTAGTTTTGATGAAAAGGCATCCTACTTAAAAGAGTTATTACAATCTTATTTATTAAAGGATATTCTTGAGTTGGATGGCTTGAGAAATTCTTCTAAGATGTTTGATTTGCTTAGGTTGATTGCTTTCCAAATAGGGAAGGAGGTTTCTCTTGAGGAATTAGGAAGACAATTAGCCATGAGTAAGAATACTGTAGAAAGGTATCTTGATTTATTGAGTAAGGTTTTTGTGATTTTTAAAGTTTCTGGCTTTAGTAAGAATTTGAGAAAAGAAATTTCTAAAAGTAACAAATGGTATTTTGTTGATAATGGAATTCGAAATGCAATTATCGCAAATTTTAATCCGATAGGCATAAGAAATGATATTGGTGATCTTTGGGAAAACTATGTGATTTCGGAGCGGATAAAATACCAGAATTATATGGGAATGAGTTCTAATAATTATTTCTGGAGAACTTATCAGCAACAGGAAATTGATTGGATTGAAGAGCGTGATGGAAACTTATTTGCCTATGAAATGAAATGGAAACAAACTAACAAGGTTAAGGCTCCTAGTGCCTGGCGAGATAATTATCCTGAAAGTGAATTTTCGATTATTCATCCTGGAAACTATTTAGATTGGATTTTACCAACCCCATAAAAAAAGAGGCTTGATTAATTAAATCGAGCCTCTTTCTATTAGAAAACAGATTATTTTTTTTGTGGAATATCTTTAAGCCATTGGTCTAACCATTCAAAAAACACCCTTTGCCATAATATGCTGTTTTGAGGTTTTATTACCCAATGATTTTCATCCGGAAAGTATAAAAACTTGCTTGGTACACCCATAGTTTGAGCAGCTGTGAATGCTTCCATTCCTTGAGTTATTGGAACTCTGAAATCTTTTTCATTATGGATTACTAAAATTGGAGTATTCCAGTTTTGTACAAATTTATGTGGTGATGAATCGAAATTATTTGGATGAGACTGACTCCAATAAGGACCAATATTATCATTTTGAGCGAAGAACATTTCTTCTGTTGAACCATACCAGCTTTCCATGTTAAACATGCCACAATGTGCTATAAAAGCTTTGAATTTCCTTTCATGATGACCGGCTAACCAATAAACACTAAAGCCTCCAAAACTAGCGCCCACTGCACCTAATCTATCTTTATTTACAAAAGGTTCAGCAGATACAGCATCAATGGCACTTAAATAATCTTTCATACACTGCCCTCCATAATCACCCTGAATGGCATCATTCCACTCAGAACCAAATCCAGGTAAACCTCTTCTGTTAGGAGCAACAACTATATAACCATTTGCTGCCATTAATTGAAAATTCCATCTATAACTAAAGCCTTGTGAAACCGGGCTTTGAGGTCCTCCCTGACAATACAATAAAGTTGGATACTTTTTGGTTGCATCAAAATCCGGTGGATAAATAACCCATGTTAATATTTGTTTACCATCAGTAGCTTTTATCCATCTTTTTTCAACTCTACCCATTTGGGTATTTTTTAAGATATCTGAGTTAACAAAGCTGATTTGTTTTTCTTTTCCTGTAGTCAGATCTATTGAAAACACTTCCGTTGGAAAGTCGATTCTGGTTCTGTTTGAAATCAATACTCCTTTCTTTAAATTCATACCATAAGAAAAACCTGTAAAGTCTTGTTCTCCTTTAGTAAGTTGAATGATATTATTTATGTTTTTTGATTTTGGATCGTAAATAAAGAAGTTTTTTGTTGCTTCCTTAACGGCAGTAAACATAACTTTAGAATTATCCATCCATTGAAACTCTTCAATAGTAAAATCAAAATTGGAAGTAAGATTTTCAACCGGTTCTACTGCAGCTTTATTACCGGATTTTTCATCAGTATTGATTGGTTTTAAATGGAATATTTTTAGGTTATTTTTGTCACTTTCATAACCTGGTTTTTTCATGCTTAACCAAGCGAGTTTACTACCATCAGGAGAAAATTGTGGAGCTCTGTCATAGCCGGTATTTCTAAATGAAGCATTGAATGTACTTTTGTCTTTTAGATTGTAAACATAGATATCGCTATTTGTAGAATAAGCCGCTTGAGTGCCAATTTCTTTTTTACATGAATAGGCCAGCATCGAACCATCTTTACTCCAGGTATAATCATCATCACCGCCATGTGGTTGCAAAGGACAATCATACTTTTCACCTGCCATGATATCAATTGGATTTCCTTTTATTTTACCATTTTCCAATTCTGCAATAAATACATGGCTGTATTTGAAATCATGCCAAGAGT
>JBIPMI010000338.1:0-3241 GCA_044369215.1 Bacteroidia bacterium
TGCAGAAGCGCTAAATCTATTCACCATTACCATCATTGGGCCATCCCAAAAGATGTTATCATCTCTGTCTTCCTCAGAACTTGATACGCCATAAGCATCTTTTACCTGAACAACAGGTCCCTTTTTAATGAATAATCCTGTTAATTCAACAGCTTCCTGTAATGAACCGCCGCCATTGTTTCTCAGGTCGATAATAAAGGCTTCTGCAGAATCTTTTTTCAGTTCTGAAATCAATCTTTTTACATCTTTTGTCGTGCTTTTGTAATTTGGATCTTTGCGCTGCATGCCCGCAAAATCAAGGTAAAAAGTAGGAATGCTAATCACCCCAACTTTAATTTTCTTTCCGTTTAATTCAGCTTCTTTAATACTTCCTTTTGCACTTTGGTCTTCTAGTACAATTTTGTCACGGGTTATTTCTATAATTTGAGTTTTGGCATTGGTGGCATCTGCAGCAATAATTTCTAAACGTACAATGGTTCCTTTTTTTCCTCTGATTAAAGAAACAACATCATCAATTCTCCAATCTAAAATACTTACCATTTCACCTTCTTTACCCTGACCAACAGCTACAATTTTATCATTTGCATGAACCTGTTTGCTTCTATCAGCCGGTCCCCCTTTAACTACTTCACGAATTTTTGTGTATTCATTTTCTGTTTGAAGTGTTGCTCCAATTCCTTCCAGACTTAAACTCATGCTGGTATTAAAATCTTCTGCCATTCTTGGAGAAAAGTAATTGGTATGAGGGTCGGCAATTTCTGTTAATGAATTTGCGAAAAATGAAAATACATCTTCATTTTTAGTTTTACTCAGCTGCTTTAAAAGATTATCGTAGCGTTTGGTTAAATCTGTAGCACAAACTTTAGGATCTTTTCCTCCTGATTTTAGTTGCAAAAACTCCATTTTTATTTTCCTTTTCCACAACAAATCATATTCTTTATAATTTAAACACCAAGTCGCATTTTCTCTATTGGTTAAAAGAGAATCTTGGGCTGTAAAATCAAAATTCGATTTCAATAAATCTTTTGTGAAATAAATTCTTTCTTCCAAACGCTTTTGGTACAAATTGTACATGTCAAAAGCCTTTTGCACATTTCCCATCATTAAATCATCATCTAGTTTATAACGGAATTGCTCAAATTGCTCAATATCCTGCTTTAGGAAGTACATTTTTCCTGGATCTAAATTCTCCAAGTATGCATCTAATAAATTAGATGAAAGTTTATCGTCGATACTTAATTTTCTTAAATGATATGAATTAAGAATCTGTCCTACTAATTGGTATAATACAGGATGTTGAGATTCCGGTTCGAAGTTTTTTAAAACTACTTTGGTACTGTCGTTTGCAAAAACTGATGATGTTAAAGCAAATACCGATAGGGTGATGGCAACAAATATTTTTCTCATTGAATGCAATGTAATGAAATTCTTAATTGAGCTAAGAATTTTTTAGATGATTGGTTTTTGTGGTGCTTAAAAGGACTAAAAATTGGTTTTGAAAATTCTGATTGCAATACTTAATAAAACAATTCCGAAGAATTTTCTGATTAAAGAAAGACCTGAATCACCTAATTTTTTCTCAATCCATGAACTTGAGCGTAAAACAATGTAAACAAATACCAGATTTATGATTAATCCCATCACAATATTTGGCAATGTATATACCGCTCTCATAGAAATTATCGTTGTGAGAGTTCCTGAGCCGGCAATAATTGGAAATGCAATAGGAATAATGCTACCGGTTTTTTCGCTTGGGTCGTTTTTTAGTAATTCAATTCCTAATATCATCTCTAAACCAATAATAAATATGACAATTGAACCTGCAATGGCAAACGATTGAATATCAACGCCAAATAAGCCAAGAAAACTTTTTCCTAAAAATAGAAAAAGTACCATTAATGCTCCCGCAGCCAAAGTTGCTTTGCCACTATCCAGGTGTTTCTGCCTGTTTTTAATGGTAATTATTATGGGTAGTGCACCAATGATATCAATAATGGCAAAAAGGGTAAGTGTGATGGTGGTAATATCTTGAATTGAAAACATGCTGCAAAGATAGCTTTGCACTTATTTAAATAATGAATAATTTGCAACCGTGCGATTTTTAAAAACATTTGGAATACATATACTGCTAATTGCAGTTGTTTTATACCTGCTTACCTGGGTGGCAGCGGGATTTTTAAGTAGTTATACTCGTCATGGTCAGTATCTTACGCTACCGAATTTGAAAGGACTTCCTATCGAAGAAGCAGAAAAAGTGCTGAATGAAAAGCAACTTAGATTCATCATTACCGATACCGTTTTTGTTGATGGAATGCCAAAATCTGCTGTAGTTGAGCAAAATCCTATTCCCAATTCCAAGGTAAAAACAGGTAGAATTATTTATTTAAGCATCAATTCTACCAGTTCAGCAACTGTAATTATGCCTAATTTAATAAATAGTTCGCTTCGTTATGCTGAAACTGTTTTAGGTGGAATGGGTTTGCGTTTAGGTGATGTAAGCTACAAGCCTGATATTGCTCAAAATGCTGTTTTAGACCAATCGTGGGGCGGACAAAGTATTCAACCAGGGACCAGAATTCCCAAAGGTGCAGCAATTAATTTAGTGGTTGGTGATGGAAGCGGAGGTGCTTTGGTTTCGATGCCTGATTTAACCGGTTTGAGTTTGCTTGATGCTACCAAGGTTATTGAAGGTTCTATGCTACAATTAGGTGCAATTGTTTATGAAGGGGCTGTTTCTGATAGTTCAAAAGCGGTTGTTATTCGTCAAAATCCTCCTTTTTCAGAAAGTTCAAGCATCCGCAGTGGCGAAATGGTTGACGTTTTTTTATCAGTTAAAAAATAATGAATTTGAAAAATATCAGATTTTTTTTAGGATTAATTTTATTGTTGATTTATACTCAATCGTTTGCCCAAGAGGTACTAATACCTCTTAAAAATAATTCGGCTTTATGCAACTCTGATTTAAAATTTTCCACAAAAAATAGTCTTAGAAAAAAAGCAAGTTTGGCTTTGCCTTTTGTTGATTTTTTCGAAAAAGGAAATCAGCCAAACAATACTAGGTGGGCAGATTCATCAACTACGATTTTAAGTAGATACTTAATTTTTGATTCTTATAATGAAACCGGCCAAGTTTATTCAGGTGTAAATGGAATTGCTGATAGGCTTACATCTAAATCCATCGATTTAACTTCTTCTTCAGGAAATTTGGTTTTGAGTTTTAATATCCAGGCAGGAAATAGTT
>JBIPMI010000067.1:0-10856 GCA_044369215.1 Bacteroidia bacterium
TAAGTATTCTTAAAAGATTTAATATTTTACTGTTAATTTTTGTTGTTATTGATACCATTTTGTATTTAAAATTAACTGGGGCTTTCAGACTATTTGATTTCATTTTTATCGATGTTTGAACAATAGCTTCAATACTTTTGGCTTGTGCTATGAATTTCCTTTGTTTGAAATTTAATTCCGGAATTGTTTTCCATTTTTCAATTTCATTGTAATGATAGATTTTAATATACTTTTTAAGAATACTTAATCTTTTGTCATTAGGGTTTGGATGAATAAACAGTACTTTTTTGTTTAAAGACAAACAAGGAAGGGCAACATGTAACTTACTTGTGATAATCAGCTTTGCATTTTGGTATCTTTCAAGCAGGTGTTTCATGCTTTCAGATTCATTTTTAACATAATCGTTAAATGATAATTGGGTAGAATTGGGATTATGATTTAAATGAATAATTTCAGTGTCTAAAATTCCAGATAGTTTATTCTTTATACTTTCCGGAATTTGATGGTCAATATTGTCAACTAATAATATTTCATTGGTGCTTTGAATCTCATTGTTAATTAAACTCGATGATGTCATTGTTAAACATCCTGAGAAGTATGCAGGTATTCCCCAAAATAGTAAAAGATATTTTGTTTGAATATCTCTGCAACCAATTGGAGAATAAGCTTTTAAATGATCTCTTGTTTCTTGCTTTTTTAGTAATTCAGATTTGGCAACATGAAATGAAACATAAATTGGGTTTAATTTTTCATTAAATGGAAATTCGTCGGTATTGTGTTGAAACCAGCCATTTGCTATTACTAAGCCCGGTTTATAATCACCACTTTTAATTTTTTCTCTATTGATACAAATTGAATTTGGATTTAGAAATTGTTTAGCCACCATACCTTGCAGCACATCTCCTAAATTATTTTTCTTTTCACCTTCTATGAGATAATATTCCATTTCAATTATTTCATTTTTCATTTAAATTTTGGGCTAAATTTTTTATTAATGAAATTCTTTGATTGGTATAGTTAGATTTTTTTGGCAGAACAATATTTCCAAAGTTTGGAAAAAATAGTAAATCAGAATAAGCTTCGATTTCAGGAAAATTTTGAATTGTATTATTCTTGCTTGGTTTTAATAAAACCGGTAAACCATGTTCTAGCATTGCTATAGTTGAGCCGCTTTTACCGGCCAGTTCCAGAGGTGCTCTAGATATTCCTAATTGAGCTTGTTGCAATATTGTTGAAATAATGTCTTCATGAAGAAAACCCCATTCAATGGTATTGTTTTTTGAAAAGTATACATCAATCAATTCTAAATATTGTGGCAAAAGATTGTTTTGAATTCCTACAAAATGAAAAGTTACAAGATGTCCATTACTGGGAAACAATCTGAACAGAAACAACAATTGTTTTTCGAAGCCTAATAAATCTTTTGATAACCCTCCAAAAAGAATGATATTTATTTTAGAGGAATCGATTTCAATAAACCGTTTTTTCTCATAATTATTAGGGATATTCCCGAAAATTGGAAGCAATTCAGGCTTGAATTTTTTTAGTTTTGATTGAAAAAAACTAAGGTTGGTATTTATTAAATTAGGTTTAAGTAATAGTAAAATATAATAAACACATAGTTTTTGAATAAGTCCTAAGTATAAGTCACTTAACTTATAAATTCTATAATTACCAGCCCATATTTCATGAAACATAAAATGTATTTTATACTTCCTTATAAATGTCAATTTTCTAAAAAATAAGAGTGGAATACCTTTTTTATGAAAAGCGAATGGAACAAATTGAATACTTACCCAATTCGGATTGAATTTATCCAGATGATATTTGAGTAATTTTATTTTTGAAACATAGTTATACTCTGATGGAATTTGAAGTAATTCTATTTCATCAATTTTTTTATTAGTTGGTTTTTTAATGGGTTCGTTAATTGAGATAATTAAAATCTCAAAGTTTTCACTCATTAAATCTTTTGCTAAAATTCTGGTATAATCTCCAACACCATTTTTCCCGGATTCAATTGAACCAACTATGAAAGCTATTTTGTTATTATTTTCTTTCACTAATTTTTTTTGCTGGTATTCCACCCCAAATTTCATTTGATGGAATATAATTTGAATTTACAACTGAACCTGCAGCTATTACTGCTCCTTTCCCAATTCTAACACCTTTTAAAATAATCGAATTACAACCAATCCATACATCATCTTCAATTATAATATTTTGCTCTATTCCTTGCTGTTCTTTTATTAAAATTCCTTTTGTGAATCCATGGTCGTGGTCAATAAATTTAGTACCGGATCCGATTAAAGCAAAATTTCCAATTTCAATTCCTTTTCGGATATTAAATTCACAATTTTGCCCTATAAAACAATTATTCCCAATTATTATAGCAGGACCTGGTTTATAAATCCCATCGAATTTTAAAAATAGGTAATCTTCTAATTGACAATTGTTTCCAATTTGAATTTGATGAGGCCATATCGTTTTAATTTTAGGAATATTTGTACCTCTTCCAATTTTCATTCCCCTAAGAATTAAGGAAAGTTTTCTTAAATAACTTCCTATTCTTTTTGGAAATTTATGTAATAAAATAAATAGAATTTTATACAATTTGTTTTAGTTGAAAATCATTAAAAAATTGAAAATTATCTTTTCAAAATACACTTGCCAACCTCTGCCTTTGTATTTCATTAGTTCTATAAAATTGTAAAAGATAGAACCAATAAAAATTTTGATTCTATCAATTCTGTAATTTGATAATTCAGATTGGTGTTTACTCCTGAAGTATTTTTGCGATTTTAACCTGCCCCGGATGTTTTTAAATGCCTTTCTTTGTCTCCAGGGATGTATGACTATACTTAGTGGATTAAATTTAATAGACTGAATTTTTTCTGCTCTAATTTTGAAATCAATATCTTCCATTGTAGAGAATTGGAAATTTTCATCAAAGCCGCCAAGCTCTTTAAAAAGCTCATTTTTGATTGCAAAATTGCACGACCAAAGTTTATTCCCAAACTCATTTATTGGAGCAACTTCATCAAATCTTTTTCTTTTTCTATCAGTTATGGTTTTTCCTTCAATTAAATTAAAATTTTGTTTAATTAAATCAACATTTGAACTAATAAAATCTTCTAATGGTAAACAATCATCATCGAGGAATATAAGCCAGCTGCCTTTTGCAATTGCAGCAGCAAAGTTTCTATTGGCTGCTGGTCCTTTTTGAGGCCCTTTAAGGTATATTATCGAAGAATTTTTTTGTAAATAATATGATTCATTCTGAACTTGGTAGTCGTCATCACTTATAATTATTTCATAATCTTTAAGTGTAATTTTTTCAATCGAAAACAATAGATTCTTTAAGCAATGCTCAAGTTCAATTTCTCTTTTAAAAGTTGGTATGATAATACTTATGTAAATCGAATTTTTAGTCATTAAACAAGCTGGAAATTTTGTTTTCTATAATTTGGCTAACAGAATCTGAAAGAGTATTAATTAGTTTATTATCAGATATAAAATGAATAGATTTAAGATGTTCAATTGGTTTTAATAAGTCTTCCAGTTTTATAAATTGATTTTCTTTTACATTTAAATCATTTAATAATCTTACATTTTTATCGGCATATGTTAAAGCTGTTAATTTTGCACCGGCTTTAATTGCCATAATAGTAGCATGCAGTCTGGTGCTAAATACCCAATCAATAGGTTTTATCCTATTGATATTATTTTGAATATTAATGTCGTATTTATTTTGTTTGATAGATGTATCGTGGATAAAGGATTTAGCCATACTCTCATCTTGAAAACTAAATGGTAGCGTTTCTATCTCAAAATTGTTTTCTTTTCCAATTTGAATGATTTCAAATATTAATTTTAAATAAGCTTTTTGGTATTCATCAAAGTGCTCGAAAAAATGTGGATTTTCATTTTGATAATGAAGATTCGGAATTAACTTATTTTCCTTTAAAGTGGCATATAAGGGTAAAATATTAATGAATAATTTTGGCTTTCTTTCAGCTGGAATTGATTTAATTTCTTTAAAAAATTTTCTTCTAAATGCGAATACTAAATCCTGGTGAAATAGAATATCATTTCTACCAGTCAAATTTTTCATTTTCGTTTGTTGAATTTCACTTCTACAGGTAATAAATTTTACGTCTTTCAAAAATTGAATACTTTCTTTTGAATACTGTTTTTCATTAAAATCTACACCAAGAAATCCGATTTTTTCAGGATTATTCTTATAACGTTTAATTAATTTTTGAAGTGAATATTCATAGCCAACAGCTCCTCCACCAATAATAGCGTGGCTAATTGCGGGCCATTTTTCTAAATTATAAATAGTTTGTAATCCACTTTTTATTCCTTTTTCTGAACATATTTCTTTGATGCTATTACCTAATAACATATCTCCAAAATTGCCTAAATGATACCCTCCAATTATCGCAAGTTCCGGTTTACTTAGGTGCTGAAATAAACACCTAGCTGAATGTTTAATAGTATAAATTCCATTCATTTTACTAGCATTTGTTTAATTAGTCCTAAGAATTTTTTATTAGTTAATGAAATTGGAAAGGTTAAGTTTAATACTCTAACAATTGATTCTTTATTTACTTCCATTTGATTTTTATAAAATTTGTTCAATATTTTATGTAGAAGTAATATTTTCAATAGAATAATCTGGTTATATTCAGTTTCAAATTGTAAATTTTCGAATAGAATTTTTCTCGCTTCAACTTGCATTTTATAGTTTTGTGAACCCGTTTTAGTTGAATTGTTTATCCTGAAAAAGGCTAAGTAATCATTTAAGAAAAATGTTCTCGGTTTGAATTTTGAAATTCGGTAATACCATTCCATATCCATGCAGTAATGTAATGATGTATCTAAAAATTTTAAGTTGTTCTGGAGTAAGAATTCTTTTTTGATAAATACTGTTTGCGATGGTATAATATAATCTTGGCTATAAAAGAATTTCAGGAGATTATAACTTTTGAACTTTGAAATAAATTTAGCATTTACTTGTTTGGCCTTATTAATATTTTCTCCTGCAATTACTTTTGAATATATAAAGTCCTGAAATTTAAAATGATGATTCTTGAATATTTTATTTAAAGCTCCTGGAAGTAAACAATCATCTGAATTAAGATAATAAATGTATTCGCCCGTTGCTATATTAAATCCTTTGTTAATGGCGTCAGATTGACCATTATCTAATTCAGATATGGAATAAAACAGATGCTTTTTGTATTGTTCAATTATTTGTAATGAATTATCGGTACTGCCACCATCTATTACTATAATTTCTAAATAAGGATATTTCTGATTAATTATTGAATTTAAGCATTCTTCCAAATACATTCCATAATTTAGATTTGGAATGATGATTGAAATTTTAGGAAGCGATTGTTTCATTTTTGGTTATAAAGTAGAATTCTTGCCAAATCTCATTTGTTTTAATTAAGTCAAGGATTTCTTTGCCGTTTTCTTCAGCAAAAATTAAACATTTAATAAGCCAAATTCCTCTGCTATCAATTGGCTCACCTGCCCATGAAGTGAGTTTATTTAAATGTTGTAAAAAGTGTTTTTCATTGGTATTAACAAACTTTGATTTCTTAAGTTCAGAAATTTTGTAAGACTTACACTTGATTAAAGGCTTTTTTGGGTCGTGTAATTTTGTAATTATTCTTAGGTCAACAAAATATTTTTTTAGCCAATCTGTTTGTTTTGTGAATATTTCGATAATACTTTTTTGATCTATACCATATTCAGAAGAACTATTTGACTCATAGAAATCTTTAAAATTGATTTCTTTAATAAAATCAATTTTTTTTGGTCTAAATCCACATAAACCAGCTAAAATTTTTGTTATAGGATACTTGTGGTTTGTATGTGACCTGATATTTTGAGTAAGGAATTGTTCAAAGGAGATAAAGAATTTGCCCGCAATTATTTCATCTTCATTTGGCACCGAATCTAAATCTCTGCAAAAAAGAATATCACAGGTTTTTTCAAATAATGGGTAAAACCTAAATAGAGTAAACTCAGTATTCTCATATTCATCAGAAATTTCAATTAGTTTAAATTGAGTAATTTTCTTTTCCAGTTGAATTAAAAAATTAAACAAGAAATGGTCTTTTAAATCTGATGAATAATAAATGTGCATTTCTGCTTGTGGGAACATGAAAAGATTCACACAAACGATGGCTGGTATATTATACCAATATCTGTTTTCACCATTATGCAAATCCCAATTTCGAATCTCTGAGCTATTTTTTTTAGAAGAAAAGAGACAATAACTTATTATCGTATTTTTTGAGTTATCCATTCAAAAATTGTAATTTTAGTTTAATTTTTAGTAGTAAATTTTTAATTTGTTTCAATCGTTTAATTCGTTTTCGGAATAGGTAAATTTTATATTGAAATCTTTCATTTTGTTTAATAGAATTGGGATCTATCTCAACAAATGTTCCTAAGGTAGAATTGCTATAATTTCTTTCATTGTGAGAACCGCTTCCATCATTTCCTATATTATTAGTAAATGATTTTATAGGATATAAATTCAATTTTTTCTGAGTAAATAAGCTTGCATACCATTTTATAGCCCAGGAATCAATTTTACCTGTAGCAGTGCTATTTAAAAGCTCAAAAAAGTTGTAAGTATCATTTATATTAAACTCGCTTATTTGATTTATTGATTGAATTTCATCAATTAATAGATTGGCATTTGATTGATACAAATTCCATCGGTCATTCCATGTTGCCCAACCCCAACATCCTACAGCGGAATCTAGAAAGTATTGTTGTTTTCCTTTAAAAATTGAGAATTGGAATCCTTGAATTGTAGCTATTTTATTGTTTTCTCTAAAACAGTTTAATCCCCAATTCATGTATTTTAGAAAATCAACAGATACTAAAATATCATCTTCTATTACAATAATTTTTTCATGCTGTTTGAAAACGAAATTTATTCCGTTTACCAAAGAGTTTGCAAGTCCTTTATTTGTTTCATTTTCAAGAATTATAAAAGTCTTTTCATTATCAAATCCTTTAATAATGTCCCTTGTTTGTTCAATTAAATTTCTATTATCAATGCTTTCATTTTCTTTGGGACCATCGCAAAATACATAGATTTTAGATTGATAAAATTCTTTATTTTGAACCAATGCAGAAAGGCATTTAAAGGTATGTACAGGCCTTTTATAAACGAAAATTGCAATTGGAGCGTAACTTTCAATCATTTAATTGATAAAATGATGTATTGTAGGTTTTAGCTACTAGTTTGTAGTTTTTTCCTAATAGGAATTTATATACCTCACTTTCATTTATTATTTGAGTAAGGTCTTTTTTTAATTCTTCAATCAATAAAAACTTAGGTTTATATTTTTCCCAATTATTTGAATTGAGTACTTCTAATTCAAATCCTTCAACATCAATCGAAATGAAATCAATTTGTGTTTTGGAATTTGGTAAGTATTTATCAAGAACATCTGAAAGGGGAGAGGTTTTAATTACAATTTCATTAACTAAGCTAATCCCATCTTTTTCATTTTTACTTTTAGCTTCTAATTCATTAAAAGTATTATATGCTGGTTCATTGAAGCAATAAAATTTAAGGTTTTGATTTGAAGAAGAAATTCCTAATTCAAGGTTTATGTCTTTGTCTCTATTTTTCTTAAATTCAATCATTGAACCTGGATAGGCATCAATGTTTATTCCTCTCCAACCTTTTTTATAGAAGATATAGGTATTAGAAAATCTAAATGGATGATGGGCACCTATATCGATATAAAATCCGTCTTTTTTATATTTAAGTAATTTGTTTAGAATAATATCTTCACCTTCCTGAGCAAGGCTATAATTTAAAAATTCATTGTGTTCTAATATTACCATTTGTTTGATACTTTTGGGAATCAATCGGGCAATTTTAGATTTTAGTTTATAGTTCATTAATAACCTCCACCAATTGGAATTACAGGTTGAATATTGAGTGGTTTTAATGAGAATGATTTGAAGAATAAGCTACTGGTCCATGTATAATTATTTATCGGACCAAATCCATGAAAATCGATTTCAGTAAAACCCTTATCTCTTATAAATTTGCATATTTCCGGATGTCTGTCGGAATTATCTAAGATGATTAATCCATTCTCTTTGATTTTATTTAAGGCAATATTTGCACATTCACTTCTTTTAATACTATCAATAATTATAATGTCAAATAGCGAATTGAAATTCAATATTTCTGATTCAAATTTTTCTTCATTTGAAAGAATAAAAGTTTGATTTTTTAGTTTGTAATCATTATTTAAATCAAACCATTCATTGTTAATTTCAACAGAGATTATCGATTTACATTTTTGTGCAAAGTAGAAACTAGAGTTTCCGGATCCCCATTCAAAAATTTCTAATTCTGAATAATTAAATTGACTAAGAAATTCAATAGCCGGATAAGTAAACCAAGGAGTTGGGTTGAGCTGAGCATCAACAGATTTCTTTATTTCTAAAGAATTCGAATGTCCGTATTTATTATCTAAAATACTTTGCAAAGCCGAAACATCGTTTTTTTTGTTTCTTATTATTGAATGATTGAAAATTTTACGCATTGTTTAAATAAGTATAGTTAAGGTGGAAATTACCCATACCATTATTGAAAGAATATTCATTCTGGTTAAAAAACTGATCTTTTTCAATAGTAAAACTTATTGCTTCTTTAAGCCAATCATTAATAATACCATTATTTGAAATGAATGAGTTAATTGAATAAGTTCCATTACTTAAAGAGAGTTTATGTACTGAAATTGTAATTATATGAATTGAATTTTTTTCTAAGATTTGTATAGCTTCTCCTGAAACTTTATTTGAAATAAGTGAAATTCGATTTCCATAAACATCATTAATTCCTAAAGCAATTTCAACCTTTGAAAAATCTAGAATTTCTGTATTTAGTTTTATCTTTAACTCGATAATATAATTGTTTCCGCTGATAGGCGAGCTTATATAGTTTTGTAGTTGAATGTCGAAAAAGTTAATTTCCAATAATTGAATTTCGCCGTTACCTGTTCTATCTTTTCTACTTTTTATAGGTTCATTTTGTAAAGGTTTGTTTAGGTATTGGTTGACTACAAATTCTGTATCACCATAATTAACTAATTCGCCTTTTTCCAGAAGAACTGTTTTATTGCATAAAGCAGAAATGGCATTCATATTATGGCTCACGAAAATTACTGTCCGACCATCTTTACTTTTGATATTACCCATTTTGTTCAGGCATTTTTTCTGGAAATCCACATCACCAACTGCTAAGACTTCATCCACAATAAGGATTTCAGAGTTTAAGTGAGCCGCTACTGAGAACGCTAATCTAACATACATACCTGAGGAATACCTTTTAACAGGAGTATCGATATATTTTCCAATACCCGAAAATTCGATGATTTCATCAAGGTTTGATTTAATTTCATGATTTTTCATTCCAAGAATTGATCCATTTAGAAATATATTTTCTTTTCCTGTTAATTCAGGATGGAAGCCGGTTCCTACTTCTAATAGACTGGCAATTCTTCCTTGGCCTTTTATTGCACCAAAAGTTGGCATGGTAATCTTACTTAGAATTTTTAGGAGCGTACTCTTACCAGCACCATTTCTGCCAATTAAACCAATGGAATCGCCTTTTTTTACTTCAAATGATACATTGTTCAGGCTTTTTATAATTTCTTTTTCTGAGTTCTTTTTATTCCCTTTTTTCAGAAAATTGGAAATTTCTTCATGAATTTTACCACTACCAATTTTACCTAATCTATAATGTTTAGATACATTATCTAAAATAATTGCAGTATCGCTCATATAGTATCTACAAAATTTCTTTCAACCTTAAAAAATAAGTTTAAGCCGATTAATAGAATAATTGTTGTTAAAATGATTGAAACTCCAAAACTTGAATAACTAAAATATCCTTTACCAATTATTAAAATTCTAAAGGCTTCTATATAATTTGTCATAGGATTTAACAAAATTATTTCCTTATAAATTGAATCATTTGCAGGCATCGGAAGTGCAGCTGTTGTTGAGAACAATAACAACTGTACTGAAAAATTTATTAATAATGATAAATCTCTATACCTAGTGGTTAACGATGTAATTATTAATCCTAATCCTAAACTAAATAAGGCAATAAGAATAAATAAAAACGGGAAAAGTAGAATCTGAATTTGAATGCCGGGTATAATAGATTGGAATTTATAATAAATTGAAATACAAATTAATACGCATAATTGAATGAAGAACCTAGTTAAGTTGCCAAGTATAATATTTAATGGCAGAATTAGTCGGGGAAAGTAAACTTTACTATATAGGTTTAGATTGTCTTTAAAAACAGTTGAGGTTTTTATAAAACAATCTGAAAAGTAATTCCATAAAATAATACCTGAAAAATAATAGAGAGGTTTCGGTATATCATTTGTTTGTAGTCCGGCAATTTTTCCAAATGCAAACATAAAAACCAGGGTGCTTAAAATGGGTTGAATCACAAACCAAATAGGACCAAGTAAAGTTTGTTTATAGAAAGTTGTTAAATCTCTTTTTACAAATACAAATAATAAGTCTTTCGAATTCCAGACTTCTAAAATCTTAGAAAGTACATTCGATTTTTTATTAGTTATTTCCCAATTTTCAATATTCATTTACTTTTATTTGTCTGTGTATAAGAATATCCATTATTACCATAACCACTGCCATATCCATAACCGTATCCGTAGCCATATCCATAACCGTAACCATAGCCATATTTGTCACCTACTATACCTCGTTTATTTAGCCCGTTAAAAATGATATTGATATTATTAATTGATTTATTATCG
>JBIPMI010000339.1:0-3227 GCA_044369215.1 Bacteroidia bacterium
AGTTTTAATTCAGTTAAAAAAGCTCCAATTTGCTCATCTAACATGGCATGAATATTTGCTCTTACCATTTTACTCCAATGCAATCCCTTGTGTTGAGGAAAATAAGATTTTAAATCATGGATAATTTTAGATGATTGCTGATGAGAATTCTTATAAAAACTATTTTGAATGGCATTCACCAAACTCGATTCATCACTTATTAAAAATGAACCCATATCCATCAATTGTTTCATCCAATTTCTTTCTAAAGAACTAAATTGTTCAAATCCACTGGGTGCTAACAAAATCAGTTTTTCCAGCAAATTCGGATACCTCAATGCAAAAATCATGGCTATATGGCCACCCATACTATGGCCGACCAAAACCGCTTTTTCTATTTGCAATTCATTCATCATCAACTGAATACATTCAGCATAAAAGAATAATGAATAAGGTCTTTCTGTAGATTTTGATGACAAACCATTTCCTGGCAAATCAATTGAAATACAACGGTAATGCTGTTTTAATTCTTCAGTATTTTTAATCCATACTCCATGATAATTTGCTAAACCATGTATGAAAATCAAAACTTTATCTGATTTACCTTCGTCGGTATACGCAATTTCGATACCATGCCCAATTGATACTTTTTCTAAAGTTTTCATTAGTTACGAGTATAAGTTATTTGAATTGCTTGACCACTGAAAACTTTAAAATATATTTGGCAATTATTTTATTTAGAAATGAAGAAAAGAATTTTGGTATTACGTTTCAGTTCAATAGGTGATATTGTTTTAACAACACCTGTTATTCGTTGTCTGAAGCAACAAATACCGAATTGTGAATTACATTTTCTTACCAAACCTTCTTACAAAGACTTTCTTGAAACAAATCCTAATATTGACCACTTACATTTTTTAGATAAACACCCAATTCTAAAAGGCCTAGAACTAAAAAAATATGGTTTCGATTTTGTTATCGACCTTCATAATAACCTAAGAACCTCCATGATTAAAGCAGTTTTGGATGTAACTTCATTTTCATTTCCAAAACTCAACATCGAAAAATTCCAGACTGTTCAGTTAAAAACCAATACACTTCCATCCATTCATATCGTAGACAGGTATTTTGATACTGTAAAAAATCTAAATGTTTATAATGATGGCAATGGTTTAGATTATTTTATAAGTGATATTGATTTAGAAAAAATAAAAAATAAAACCTCAGATTTAAACGATGGTTTTATAACCTGGGCCATTGGTGGACAACATGCAACAAAGCAATTGCCCTTTGAAAAAATACTCGAAATTAGTCAGAAAATCCAAACTCCAATTATTCTTTTAGGCGGTAAAGAAGATATAGATTTGGGAGATCAAATAGTTGCTAATTCAAAAGCTAACATCAGAAACTTTTGCGGGAAGTTAAGTTTGAATGAAAGTGCAGCTTGTTTAAAACTATCAAAATTTGTTTTAACAAACGATACCGGATTGATGCATATAGCAGCTGCTTTACAAAAACCAATTTTTTCATTTTGGGGAAATACAATTCCTGAATTTGGTATGTACCCTTATTATGGAAATTCAGAAACGAAGCAACATCTGTTCGAAACAAAAAATTTAAAATGCAGACCATGTTCCAAAATTGGATTTGAAAAATGTCCTCATACACATTTCAAATGTATGTTTAAAATAAATTCACAAGAAGTTTTTCACCAAATAAATAGAGCCCTTAGCTTGTAAAATAAGGATTATTTATTTTTTTCAACAAATCAAAGGCAGCCGCTTGAATAGCTTAAATTCGTAATCCTTAAAAGCGAATTCAGGGCTCCTAAAATGAAATTTTCACACTTACACGTACACACTCAATTTTCCCTCCTTGATGGAGCTGCAGATATCGGCAAATTGTATAAAAAAGCAATTAAAGATGAAATGCCGGCTCTGGCAATTACCGATCATGGTAACATGTTTGGGGCTTTTGAATTTGTTGCTGAAGCTTATAAACATAAAAATGATGATGGTACTTTAAAGGTTAAACCAATTGTAGGTTGTGAATTTTATGTTGTAAATGATAGAACCAAACGTCAATTTACCAAAGACGATAAAGATGTTCGTGCTCATCAGCTTTTATTAGCCAAGGATGCTGAAGGTTACCAGAATCTGATTAAGTTGTGTTCACTCGGTTACATGGAGGGAATGTACGGAAAATACCCTCGAATAGATAAAGAACTCATTTTAAAATACCACAAAGGTTTAATTGCAACTACATGTTGTATTGGTGCATCGGTGCCTAGAGCAATCTTGAAAAAAGGTGAAGCAGAAGGAGAAGAAGAATTTAAATGGTGGTTTGATATTTTTGGTGAAGATTATTATATAGAATTGCAACGTCATGCCATTCCTGAACAGGATAAAGTAAATGAGGTTCTGTTAAAATTTGCAGCTAAATACAATGTAAAAGTCATTGCTTCAAACGACTCACATTATGTAGATCAGCAAGATGCTAACGCACATGATATTTTACTTTGCATCAATACAAATGAAAAGCAAAGTACACCTGTCATGAAAGATTTTTCTGATGATGAAGTAAATGTAAAAGGTAAAAGATTTGCTTTTGCAAACGACCAGTTTTACTTTAAAACCACTCAGGAAATGACCACTTTGTTTAGTGATATTCCTCAGGCAATTGACAATACAAATGAGATTGTAAGTAAAATTGAAACACTGAATTTAAAGAGAGATATTTTACTTCCAAATTATGAAATCCCTCTAAATTTCACATCACAAGACGACTACTTACATCACATAACCTACGAAGGAGCAAAAGACAGATATAAAGAAATTACACCGGAGGTTGAAGAAAGATTAAATTTCGAACTACATACCATTAGAACCATGGGGTTTGCCGGCTACTTTTTGATTGTAGCTGATTTTATTCGTGCAGGTAGAGACTTAGGTGTATTTGTAGGACCCGGCAGGGGTTCTGCTGCAGGCTCTGCAGTTGCCTATTGTATTGGAATTACCAATATCGACCCAATAAAATACGATTTACTATTCGAGCGTTTTTTAAATCCGGATAGAAAGTCAATGCCCGATATTGATACCGATTTTGATGATTTAGGTCGTCAAAAGGTAATCGACTATGTAATCAATAAATATGGTAGAAATCAAGTAGCACAAATTGTTACTTATGGAACAATGGCTGCCAAATCAAGCATAAAAGATGTGGCGAGGGTGATGGATTTACCTCTACCC